>JAMCQQ010000398.1 GCA_023379515.1 Actinomycetota bacterium | reverse complement strand
AGAAAATCTAAATAAAATAATTAAAGATTATAATATAGAGAAAGTAATTATTGGGATCCCATATAATTTAAAAGGCGAATATGGTTTTCAGGCTGAAAAAATAAAAAGTCTGGTCGATGAAATTATAAAAGAAATCTGCATCGAAATTGAATACATTGACGAAAGATTTACTTCCAAAATTTCATCAGGAATTTTAAAGGCTGAAGGTAAAAAAGTTAAAAAAAGTGTTGGAAATATCGATAAAATTTCCGCAGCAGTTATTTTGAATGATTACTTGACAGTAAAGAGGAATTTACGGCAGAATGACTAAAATTTAATTTAAGAATAAAAATCATATTTTTAGGGGCTAAATGAAACCAAGGAGAAACAAAATCACTATCAATATTGGATTTGCAATACTTGCAGTTCTGTTGATGATGCTGGGACTATTATCTTTTTTAATTTCATGCAGCAGTCCACAGGCTTCAAAAGAAGGTCAAACTCTTGAAAATGGAATTGAGGTTGAAATTGAAATCAAGGAAGGTATGAGCCTGAATGAAATTGCGGACCTCTTGGCAAATAAAGGCATAGTTGATAATAGCTTTTTTTTCAAGTTATATGTTCAGCAGGAAGGCAAGGAAAAAAACTTATTACCTGGAAAATATAAACTTCTGACAGGTTCCGAATACTCAGTTGTTCTAAGTTCCATAACCTCGGAAATTCCCGAAGTAAGTTACAAAATTGTAATACCCGAAGGATTTATAATTAGCCAAACACTTGACAGAATAGCACAGGATTTACCATTCATAAAAAGAGCTGATCTCGATAAGGCGGTTGATAAAAGTAATTATAATTATGAATTTTTGAAAGATGCAGCAAGTCTTGAAGGATTTTTATTTCCAAAGACATATGAAGTGACAATTAACTACACTGCACAGAACATAATAGAAATGCTTCTGACTCAATATCAACTGGAAACTGGAAAACTGGATTATTCATCTGCTGCGAAAGATAACCTTACTCCATATGACATTTTAAAGATTGCGTCACTAATTGAGAGAGAAGCATATGTTCCGGAAGAGCGGCCTTTAATCTCGGCAGTTATTCATAACAGGTTAAAAGAAGGGATGCTTCTCCAGATAGACGCAACCGTAAGATATGCTTTAAATAAGTGGGATGAAATAGTTACTTTTGAAGACCTTAAGGTTGATTCGCCATATAATACTTATTTGTATGCAGGACTTATGCCAACTCCCATATCCAGTCCGGGTCTTGCTTCAATAGAAGCGGCGCTTGCACCGGCAGACGTGGATTACCTATATTACGTTGTTACTGATCCTGAGAAACATACCCACTCATTTTCAAGGACTCTTGAAGGACACGAACAGAATAAAAGCAACCAATAAAAGGATAGCATTATAAATTACAGCACAGACCTAAACAAGGATTTAAAAGCTCTCCTTATGGAAAGAGAACTTCTTTTGCGTTTGAGGAAAGATGCGGCTTTAAGAAAAATTCCTATTATTGACGATGAAATCGGATATTTTCTCAGTATGGCCTGCTTGCTTGTCAGACCAAAAAACATTCTGGAAATAGGCTGTGGAACAGGCTATTCCACTTATTTCTTAATCAGGAACTTGCCGGGTATAAGCTTATATGAAGGTATAGATTTAAATAAAGAAAGGCTTGCAATTGCAGAGAAATTTATAAAAAGTTCGTTCCCTGAAAAATATAGCGGGAAAATCCGGTTTTATTCAGGAAATGCCTTAAAGATAATTCCGGCACTCAATCAAAAATTCGACATGGTTTTTATTGATGCTGCCAAATATGAATATCCTCAATATATTAAAAGTCTGCTTGGAAAGTTGAAAAAAAATGCCCTTGTGGTAGCCGATAATATCTTTTATGATGGCATGATCTTTAAAAAAAATATTTCAAAGCATGATATCAACAGCATCAATGGAATAAAAGAATATATAAATTTCATTACAAACAGCGGTTATTTTCAAAACCATTTTCTGGATATCGGCGATGGAATTGCAATTTCTTTTTTTATAAATTTGCATTTACAATCTGACAAGATATCAAAATATTAAAATCATCCCTTTTTTAATTTAGTGAACTGAATTTTTAATGAAAAAATTTAAAATTTTAAAAATTATTTTCATATATGTTGTTATAACTATACTCACCTTATTTTTAACAGCTTCAATGACTTCATGCCGCCCCATAAATTATATTGTTGATAGGTTAAATGAATTTCATAATAAAACAACTGACACCAGCTATGGCACAGATGCAAACAATGTTCGGGACTCGAATGCAGCAGATACATCAAACAGCACAACCTCTTCTGCAACTGATAATTCTTCTGTTACTCCGGATGATTCTTCAACAGAAACATTGGATCCGGGTGCTTTAAATCCGGATGATTCGAATACAGGGACAAGTAGCGGTACAGGCAAAACAGCAAAAGGTAAAAAGATAAATTTTGTAATGGAATACTACTTTGATATTTTGGGGGATACTTCCAAAATTGACTTCATCACTATAATACCCAATAATTACGAAGACAGGCAGGAAGTATTATCTGTAGATTACTCAACATCTCCCACAAGGATTTTTACGGATGGGTTAAATAAATATGCGGAATTTCTAATTTCAAAACCTTTATCTGATTTTAAATTGAAAATAACAACTGAGCTTGAAATTTATAAGTATGATCTTGAGAGAGCGATGATCTTAAATAAAGATCAAACGGCAGAGGATAACTTCTCCAAATATCTAATGGAAGAAAAATATATAGAGGTAAATAATCCGATAATACAAAATCTTGATCCGGTTCATACTTTTACGGAAGATCCTTTGGACCACGTAGAGACGAATTATGACTTTGTAATGAAAAATCTTGATTATTTTGGTTATAATCCTGGGGATATTGGTGCGGTCCAGGCTCTAAAAAATAAAGGTGGTGATTGTACTGATTATACAGATACATTTGTTACTTTATGCCGAGCTTCAGGTTTCCCGGCAAGATCGATAGAGGGTTATCCCATTGATGCCGGCGACCTTGCAATGGGGCACAACTGGTCTGAAGTATTTATAAGTGACTATGGTTGGGTTCCGTTTGACCCGACTTATGATGATAACAATGGCTCATCACAAGACACCACTTTTGAAAATCTTAAAAATACGTATATCTACATGTCATTTATCAGAAATGATGCTACATTATACAATTATCACTATTATTATTACAGCTATTGGGGAGATAATTTAAAAGTGGATAAAAAAATTTATATAGGTATGAATTAATTAATAATAATCAATAATTTTGTTTTATGGTAATAAAAAACTCTCCAGCAATTAAAAAATCTAAAAAACTTCCTGAATTGTGCGTACCTGCAAGCAATTTAAATGTACTAAAATATGCAGTAGCTTATGGAGCTGACGCAGTTTATATTGGTGGCGGAAAATACAATTTGAGAACTTTCGGGGATAATTTTACAATCGGCGAATTAAGGCAAAGCATAGAATTTGCTCACTCTCATAATGTAAAAGCTTATCTTACGTTAAATGCAATAATCAGTGAATATGAAATAGAAGGCTTAAAAGACTATATAGACGAAATAAAAAACATAAAATTTGATGCCTTCATAATATCCGATCCGGCAGTCATGCAGATTCTCAAACAAATAATTCCTTCAGCCCGAATTCACATCAGCACACAGACTTCAACCTCCAATAGCATTGCTGTCAATTTTTGGGCATCCCGGGGTGCCTCCAGGATCAACTTATCTCGCGAAGTTAATTACTCTGATCTTAGCAATATAATTGCCAATAAAAATCCTGCCGCCACCGAGATAGAAGTTTTCGTGCATGGCGCACTATGTATCTCATATTCCGGTCGCTGCATGCTTTCCAAATATATGGCAGGCCGGGACGCCAATAAGGGCAAATGTTCTCACTCATGTCGCTGGCAATATTTCCTGATGGAAGAAAAAAGACAAAACATGTTTTTCCCAATCGATCAGGATAAAAGAGGAACTTATATTTATAATTCCCGTGACCTGTGCCTGCTTCCAAAACTGGATTTGATTGTTGATGCAGGAGTTGACAGCTTAAAAATCGAAGGAAGAATGAAAACCGAAAGCTATGTAAGCCTTGCTACATGGGTTTACAGAAAAGCTCTTCAATATATCAAACAAAAAAAGTTTACCAGGCAGAAAATATCATATCTTATGAAAGAACTGGATAAAGCCACTCATAGAAATTTTACCCTGGGGTTCATGTTTCTGGATAGCGAACAAAGCGAACTTACTGAAAATGACAATGTTGGATATATAAAGAATTACAGATTTATTGGAGTTTATGAAGGTTATGTTAAAAAATACAACGGACCGATTATTAAAGTAAAAAATCAGTTCAGGATAGGGGAAATGCTTGATGTCTTGCAACCGAACGATAATCCTAAAAAAATTAGGATTAAAAGAATGCTGCTTGCCAATACTGAGGAAAAAATAGAAGTTGCAAATCCGAACGATGTTGTAATAATTGATGATATAGGTGATGTAAGCAAATATTCAATTTTTAGAATAAAAGCCTGATAATTAAAGGAAGCAGGAGATAAAGTTGATAGATAAAAAAAATGAAAATCTAAATATTCTTGGTTTCGCTGGGAGATAAGAATCATAATGCGATGGCATTATATATCATTTTAATCTCAACTGCCGGTGCTTTACTTATTTTAATTGTTGTTATAGCTGCTTTTATAATAGTTAAGCGTAAGAAGAAATGATTCTATTAGTATAGAACATATATCTGATTAGTTTACTATTTGATTTACTTCGTTAAAAAAAAGAGTAGAATCTTTTTCTATGAAAAGTATTGACCTTGAAATTGTTTGCAATTCAAGCCAGGAAGAACTATATAGAATTCTGCGTACCTCTCAAAAAGGTTTATCTGATGGTCAGGTAAAAGATATAACCGCTAAATACGGTTTGAATACGATTATAGAAAAGAAAAAAGCATCATTTCTGAAGAAAATTCTTCTGCAATTCACTAATTTCTTTGCAATCCTTTTGTGGATTGCTTCAGTATTGTCTTTCATTTCCAACCAGAATGCATTGGGCTATGCAATAGTTGCAGTAATAATTATTAATGCAATTTTTGCGTTATTTCAGGAATACAAAGCGGAAAAAGCAATTGAATCGTTAAAAAAGATGCTGCCTGCAAAAACAAAAGTTGTAAGAAATGGTGAAGTCTCTGAAATAGAAAGTTTATATCTTGTACCGGGGGATCTCATATTAATCGAAGAAGGGGACCATATTTCTGCTGATGCAAGACTGGTTTTTGTCAATGACCTGAAGGTCAATAACTCATCACTTACTGGTGAGGTCGACCCTGTAATTAGGAGAGAAGATCCGCAACATCTGGTAAGTGGCAGCATTACGGATACAAAAAATTTAATTTTTGCAGGGACTACCATAATAAGCGGAAAAGGAAATGCAGTTGTTTATGCAACTGGTATGGATACTGAATTTGGTAAAATTGCAAACCTTACCCAAAAAATAAAGGAAGCACCTTCACCCCTTCAAATCGAGATCAGTAAGCTCAGCAGATTGATTACAATAATTGCTGTTGTCCTGGGAATCTTATTTTTTTTACTCAGCAGGTTTATAGTAAAACTTTCATTTTTTGAAAGTATTGTTTTTGCAATAGGTATAATCGTAGCAAATGTACCGGAAGGTTTACTACCTACTCTGACACTATCCTTATCAATTGGAACCCAGAGGATGGCAAAAAGAAATGCTCTCATAAAAAAGCTCTCAACCATTGAGACTCTTGGTTCAGCTACTGTGATCTGCACTGATAAAACCGGCACTCTTACAAAAAATGAGATGACTGTAAGAGAATTGTACCTTTTAAATAACCATGTAAAGATCGGTGGCATCGGCTACAAACCAGAAGGCAAATTTTCTGATTTGGAAGGTAATAATATAGGGGAGAATGTGAAAAACATTACAGATATGGCATTAAGAATTGCAATACTTTGCAATAATTCCCAACTCAGGAAATCTGAACAAACAGGTGGGTTCACCATAGTAGGAGATCCTACTGAAGGGGCACTTATAGTTGCTGCTGCCAAAGCTGGATATGATATTATGCAATTTAGAGAAGAAAAAACAAGGGTATATGAGAACTTCTTCAGTTCTGATCGAAAAATGATGAGTGTCGTATGCAGCGAAGGCGGAGAGACATTTGCTTATATCAAAGGAGCTCCTGTAGAAACACTTAGTAAATGTACATATATCCTGGATTCAAATATGGAGGTTAAGGAACTAAATGACAAAATCAGAAAGCAAATAATCAGTATTAATGATAATTACGCTCTGTCAGCGCTCAGGGTTATTGCTTTGGCATATAAGAAAGTTCAAAATATTAATATGAAATTCGAGCTGCCTAGCCAGGTCTATGATTCTATAAATATCGAAAACGATATGATATTTGTAGGGCTGGCAGCAATGCAGGATCCTCCAAGAACTGAAGTTGAGGATGCTATTAAAATATGCAGGAAAGCCGGCATTAAGGTAGTTATGATAACAGGGGATTACGGGCTTACTGCTGAGTCCATTGCAAGAAAAATCGGACTTGTAAAAAGCAGTCGGGCTAAGATAATAACCGGTGCGGACCTTGAAAAAACAAAAGAAAATGAATTAATGGAATTATTAAAAGAAAATGAAGTAATATTTGCAAGAGTAAATCCTGAACATAAGCTTAGGATTGCACAGACATTTAGAAAAATGGGTGATGTTATAGCAATGACAGGAGATGGTGTCAATGATGCCCCTGCATTAAAAGCGGCAGATATCGGGATTGCAATGGGGATTTCTGGAACTGATGTTGCAAGAGAGTCTGCAGATATGATTCTTACAGACGACAATTTTGCATCAATAGTAAATGCAATTGAAGAAGGCCGATCAATTTTTGATAACATAAGAAGGTTTATAACTTATTTCCAGACTTCAAATGTTGCTGAAATGATACCATTTCTGCTCATGGTATTCATGAAAATTCCACTACCTCTCACCCTTATGCAAATTCTGACAATTGATCTAGTGACTGATCAGGTCCCTGCTCTGGCACTAGGCATAGAAAAGCCAGAACCGGGAATAATGGAGAGACCGCCAAGAAGAAAAAAAGAATCACTGCTCAACTGGAAAATGATTTTAAGAGCGTATACATTTTTAGGTCCATTAGCGGCCTCTGCAGGACTTTTTGGGTTCTTTTATAAATATTACCAGTTTGGCTGGCATTTCGGAATGGACATGCGTGTATTTGGGACAGACAATCCTGCCTCTATTGTTTACCTTACTGCAACAACTATGACTCTTACTGGAATTGTTATGGCACAGATTGGAAATGCATTTGCTTGTAAAACGAATATACAGTCAGTCTTTAAAACGGGATTTTTTACAAATAAGCTTTTAATATGGAGCATAGCTGCCATGATAGTATTGCAGGCTTTCATAGTATACCTGCCTTTTTTGAACAGTTTTTTTGCAACATCTCCTCTCACAATAAAAGATTGGCTGGTTCTTGCAGCTTTTATTCCTTCCCTTTTTCTATCAGACGAACTTAGGAAGTTGATTGCAAGAACAATAATTAACAGGAAAAAGCAGAGAACGGTATCATAAATAATTAGATAATTTTTATTTTTAGAATTAAAATTAAATTTATAAAAAAGACCCTTCGATAGCATGAGGTGAAATATGCATAAAATGAAAGTGATAATAGGGGGTTTTGGAAGAGTCGGCAAATATCTTGCATATAAATTGGAAAATGCTGGAAATGTTGTATCAATAATTGATAAAGATCCAAAAGTATTTGATGACTTAAACCCCGGATTCAAAGGTCAAGCAATAACCGGAATGGTTTTTGACAGAGGTGTTCTGGAGTCTGCAGGAATTACCCAAGCCGATGCATATATTGCAGTGACTAGTGGGGATAACAGTAATATTGTAAGTGCAAGAATTGCCAGGGAATACTATAAAGTTCCAAAAGTTTTTGCAAGGATTTACGATCCAAGGCGGGCAGAGATCTATCAGGGTATTGGTATCCCGACAATTGCGACAGTTATCTGGGCGGGTTCAAAATTAACAGATTTGTTGATTCATCCCGAACTTCATGTTGAGTACACTTTTGGAAATGGTGATGTAGTCCTGGTGGAAATGGCAGTACCAATAACTTTTGAAAACAAGACAGTAAAAGAAATAGAAGTAACTGGTGAAATAAGGATTGCATCTATTGTAAGGGGATTTAAAGCTCTGGTTCCATCTCCTACCACATTAATTAAAAAAGATGACAGGCTTTTTATTGCTGTAATTCAGGATAGCATGTCAAAACTCGAAAGAATTTTTTGGATAGATTAAGGAGGGATTTCTTACTATGAATATTTTAATTGTTGGTGGCGGCAGGTCAGGCAGCTATGTAGCTGAAAGATTAAAAAATAATAATAAAATAACAGTAATTGAGCAAAACCCTGAGCAGATTGCAATACTGGCAAAACAGAATCAAGATATTAAAATTATAAAAGGTGATGGCTGCGAACCCAATATTCTTGAAAAAGCAAACATCATGCAAATGGATATTATGGTTGCTCTTACGGGGGATGATGAAGATAATCTGGTTATTTCTTTTTTATCAAAATTTCAAAATAGGGTACCACTTGTATTTTCAAGAATAAATAACCCAAAGAACGAATGGCTTTTTAATAATACGTGGGGTGTTGATATCGCCCTGTCATCATCAATTTTGCTTGCTAATATGATTCAGGAAGAAATTGGGCTCGGAGAACTAGTTACATTGCTTAAGTTGCAAAAAGAGAACCTGGTTATTGAAGAAATTATGGTCAGTGAGGCTTCAAAAATTGCCGGAATTCAGTTAAAGCAAATAAAATTTCCTGAAAATACCAGGGTCATCTTAATACTGTCTGGCACAAAATATATAATTCCTGAAGGTAACACACAGTTAAATCCAGGCGATAAATTGATTCTTATAGCTCCTCCTGAAAAGCTAGATGAACTTTCAGAAATTTTGACTTAAACATTAAAAGGTATGAAGTTTAAGCCTTAAATTTGTGACCTATAAAGCAGATTTAACGAATTTTTATAAGATTAAGGTTACTGTTTATTTTACAGCTTAAGATAGTATTTTAAGAAAATATAATGTAACATTATCAGCATTAAAATTTTAATAATAATAAATTAAATATTTTAATAATGTTTTTACTTTACTATCAATATTTTATTATTTTCGCACTTACAATAATATTAATTAATTTTATAATTAATAATATTTTATTTAAAAATGTAAATAATTTTAAACTTTCAGAAGATATTTTAAAATCACCACCATTAGTTTCAATTTTAATTCCTGCAAGAAATGAGGAAGGAAATATTAAAAGAATTCTCAATTCCCTGGTCAAACAAGATTACCTAAATTTGGAGATACTTGTGCTCGATGATAACTCAACCGATGCAACCGCTCAGATTATTCAGGAATTTGCTCAAAGAGACAGCAGGGTAAAGCTTATAACAGGGGAACCTCTGCCAAAAGGGTGGAAAGGCAAATGTTTTGCCTGCCATCAGCTTTCCAAACATGCAAAAGGCGAATATTTTGTATTTACGGATGCAGACACCCTGCATTTTCCTAACTTAATTTCTGGTTCACTTGCTGCATTAATGCGAGACAAGGTTGATGTTACTTCTGCCTACCCAAGACAGATTGCTGTGACTTTTTCGGAGAGGATGACTATACGTTTTATTCATTTTGGAATACTTTCCTTAATGCCGCTAATACTTGTTAAACATTCTAAAAGTCCATTCTTCAGTACTGGAATGGGGCAATTTTTCTTATTTAAGAAGCAAGTTTATGAAAAGATTGGTGGATTCGAGTCTGTAAAAGACGAGATACTTGAAGACATCCATATTTCCAAACAAGTAAAAAGACACGGCTTTAAGATTATGGTTTATGATGGCAGTGACAGTATTTTTTGCCGGATGTATACCAATAAGTCCGATGTTATAAAGGGTTTTTCAAGATTTATCTATGCGGCTTTTGACTGTAATTTTTTAATGGAGTGTATTGCAGTTTTTTTCATTTCATTAACATTTTTATAACAAATATTAAT
>JAMCQQ010000397.1:6441-6813 GCA_023379515.1 Actinomycetota bacterium | reverse complement strand
CTATAACTTAAATTATTTATGGGCAAAATTAATAATTGAAGAATTAGTCAGAAACTGTGTTGATTATTTTTGTATTTCACCTGGTTCAAGATCAACTCCTTTGATGGCTGCCGTTGCAAGAAATAAAAAAACAAAAAAAATAATTTGTTTTGATGAAAGAGGAAGTGCATTTCATGCTCTGGGTTATGCACAGGCAAAAGGAACACCCGCAGCAGTTATTGTTACTTCCGGAACTGCAGCGGCAAATTTATTTCCTGCTGTTGTAGAAGCTTATCAGAATAAAATACCCATGATTGTTTTAACGGCAGACAGACCCTCTGAGCTTCTTGATATTGGCGCAAATCAGACCATAAATCAGACAAATCTTTTTGG
>JAMCQQ010000397.1:0-6431 GCA_023379515.1 Actinomycetota bacterium | reverse complement strand
TCATCGATATTGGATTTTAGGTTGCCTGTCCCGACAAAGAAATTTCACCAAAGATGGTATTGACTACAATTGATTATGCGGTTTATTCCAGTTTGAATAATCCGCTGGGACCCGTACATATAAACTGCATGTTCCGGGAACCTCTTGAGCCCTATGAATTTAATGATGGAGCCGGAGACCCGAGTTATTTAGGGGATATCGAA
Organism: Actinomycetota bacterium; assembly: GCA_023379515.1. Next base: position 6,228 of record JAMCQQ010000397.1, on the reverse strand, counting down.
AAATGGATAAATTCGTCTTTGCCTTATACTATTTATAACATTCCTAAAACAATTTCAGACAACACCGGCATTTTAAAGCATGTTTCTCAAATTATAGAAAAAGAGGATAAAGGGCTGATATCTGTTGGAAGGTTAAAAAATAAGGCAGAAGAAAAATCGATATTAAAGTTAATTCAAAAAATAAATTGGCCGGTTTATGCCGATGTCACTTCAAATCTAAGGTTTAAAAATGATATCGGTTCAAACATAATCAAGCATTTTGACCAGGAAATACTTTCGCAGGAATTTAATAAAAAAGCATCTCCCGGCACAGTCATTCATTTTGGGGGCAGAATTACATCTAAAAGATTTGACCAGTTTTTGAATAAAAATAAACCTGAAAATTACATTATTGTAAAGGATGACCCTGTCCGATATGATCCCGTTCACCTTATTACACTGCATATCGAATCTGATATTCCCAGTTTCTGTAAAAGTATTTCCATGGATATTAAAGCAAAAGGAAAAAACCGGTTTAAAGATTTTTATGAAAATAAAATGGAAAAAGTTCAGGAGATCATAAGTGAAAATATCGAAAATCAAGAGAATATCAATGAGGTATTTGTTTCCAGATATATTTCGACCGAAATACCGGACAAATCTTGTTTGTTCTTATCAAACAGCATGCCGATAAGGGATATGGAACTGTACGGAAAAAGCAGCGACAAGGAGATAATGGTTGGTTCAAACAGGGGCGTGAGTGGAATTGACGGAGTCATCTCCACTGCAATTGGTTTTGCTGTTGGATTCAGTAAAATATGCACTTTGTTAATAGGTGATCTGGCTTTTATCCATGATTTAAATGCTCTTGCTACTATTAATTCGGTAAAAATACCTTTAATTATTGTTTTAATCAACAATAATGGCGGAGGAATTTTTCATTTTCTGCCAATATCAGAATTTAAGGACATCTTTGAAAATTATTTTGCTACCCCGCATAATTTAAATTTTGAAGGAATTGCAAGGACTTTTAAAGTTAATTATTTCCTTGTTAAAACCAGTAAAAATTTTTTACAAAATTATACGGATGCTGTAAAAATTGCGCAGGATAGAGGTCAGTCATCAATCATAGAAATTGTTACCGATAGGGAATATAATTTAAAATTAAGACGAAAAATTAAAATGGAAATTCTGGAAATGCTGGAGAATTAAATTAAAAATTAAATTAAAAAAGCGATTTTAAAAAAAATAAAAAAGATAAAGGATTTGATTGATGGAGAAAATTAACTGGAAAAGTTTTGGCAGCTATAGCGACATTAAATATCGGAAATCCGAAGGGATAGCTAAAATTATTATAAACAGACCCGAAGTTAGAAATGCTTTCCGGCCGCTTACAATCAGTGAAATTTCGCATGCGTTGAGGGATGCAGCTATGAATGAAGAAACAGGTGTTATTATTTTAACCGGGGATGGTAATGAAGCCTTCTGTTCCGGTGGGGACCAGAAAATACGAGGCAATGCCGGTTATAAGGATGAAGAAGGCAGAGAAAGCCTTGGCGTTCTTGAACTTCAAAGACAAATCAGGACTTGTCCCAAACCGGTAATTGCAATGGTTGCCGGGTATGCAATTGGTGGTGGAAACGTACTTCAACTGGTATGCGATTTGACTATTGCCGCTGAAAATGCTGTTTTTGGGCAAACTGGTCCAAAGGTGGGTTCTTTCGATGGTGGTTATGGTTCAAGTTATCTTGCAAGAATTGTCGGACAAAAGAAGGCAAGGGAGATATGGTTTTTAAGCAGAAAATACAGCGCAAATGAAGCCCTGGAAATGGGATTGATAAATGCCGTAGTTCCCCTGGAAAAGCTTGAAGAAGAAACAGTTAAGTGGTGCAGAGAAATATTAAGTAATTCTCCAACAGCAATCCGGTGCCTTAAAGCTGCTTTAAATGCTGATTGTGACGGACAAACAGGGCTTCAGGAACTCGCAGGGCTTACTACCATGCTGTTTTATCAAACTCCTGAAGCACAGGAAGGCAGGGATGCATTTCTTGGAAAAAGAAAGCCTGATTTCAAAAAAATTATTAAAGATAAAAAGACCAGAAATATTAAATAAACTTGAATTATATTGATGAGGAAGTTTGCAAAATTAAATATCTGGTTTGCAAGCACAAGGCCAAGGACATTACCTGCAGCGGCAGCTCCGGTCATAATGGCGCTGGCTTTAGCTTTTTATGATATAAAAATAAATATCCTAATTGCAATATTTACTTTACTTTCTGCGCTTTTAATTCAGATTGGAACAAATCTTGCCAATGATTATTTTGATTTTGTAAAAGGTGCCGATACAGATAAAAGAGTAGGTCCGGTAAGGGCAACTCAGGCGAGATTAGTTAAAAAAAATGAAATGCTCTTTGCTTTTATTTTAACTTTTATTCTGGCTATAACTTTTGGTATTTTTCTTGTTATTCGCGGCGGGTATCCTGTTCTGATTATTGGATTTTTTGCAATAATTTTTGGAATTTTATATACTGCAGGTCCTGCTCCATTAGGCTATATCGGTCTGGGGGATATATTTGTTTTCATTTTTTTTGGATTGATTTCTGTAGTTGGTACATATTATCTTCAGACTTTAAGAATAAATATTGTTGTTTTTATAGCAAGCATAGCGCCCGGCTTGTTTTCAACGGCCATCTTAATTTCAAACAATATAAGGGATATAAAAACAGACAGGGAGTCAGGCAAAAAAACACTTATTGTCAGATTTGGATATACTTTTGGGGTCATTGAATATATTTCTTGCGTAACAATAGCTTGTTTTATTCCCATTATTTTAGTCTTGATTACGAAATCTCATTATTTTTCACTTATTTCAGTTTTAACAATTATTTTGGCATTTAAACCGATAAGATTAATTATTTCCAGACCGGATTCCAAATTTTTAATTCCGGTTTTAAGTAAAACCAGCCAAATGTTATTAATATTCACTATTTTATTTTCAGTCGGATGGAATATAAAAATATAAAATTAAACTAATATTATGGAAAAAATAATTGAATTTAATCTTTACAAATACAGCCTGCCGCTGGCAACATCCATAAAAATTAAAAATAATTTGATTAGTGAAAGATCCGGAGTAGTAATAAATATTAAAACATCGTCTGGACCAACATGTTTTGGGGAAGCTGCTCCACTTCCTTTTTTACATAAGGAAAATCTTTCAGAAGTAATTTTACAGCTTAAAAGCATTAGGGAGATTATTTTAAAACAAAAAATTAAACCGGAATTAAACCAAAATTCAGACATTAAAAATAAATTCTTAAATCCATTTCCGGGAAGTTTTAATTTTTTCAATGATATTTTTTCAAAATATGATATTTTTCCTTCCGTAAGATTTGGAATTGAAATGGCATTGTTTAATCTGTTTATCATGAATCCCGAATTTGAAACTGGTTTAAGAAAATCATGCGGAAATATTTTACCGGTTTGTAAATTGTACACAAATTTAAAGTCAGATATAGAGAGTGATATAGATAAAATAATAGAAAATGGCTACAAAGCTATTAAAGTTAAAGTTGGCAGAGAACCAATAGATTATGAGATAAACAGGATAAAGAAAATCAAAAAAATAATTTCAGACAAGAAAAAGTATGAAGTTATGTTAAGACTGGATTCAAATGGTCTATGGGATTTCGATAAGGCTGCTTATTTTGGAAAGCAGATTGGAAATAATTTAATTGAATACATCGAAGATCCTTTAAATGATCTGAAAAAATACCCGCTATTTTTCAGTGAAACAAATATACCTGTCGCCCTTGATGAAAAATTGATTGATTTCATGAAAATATCTGATGTTAAAACTATTAATAAAGCTGATTTTAAATATTTGAAAGCATTTATATTAAAGCCCAATTTTATCGGAGGTTTTTCGAGAACTTCAGATTTAATAACAGTTGCAAGAGAAAAAGGCATTATTCCGGTTTTAAGCAATGCTTTTGAAAGTAATCTGGCAATTTCTTCAATTGCATTGTTTGCAGGATTTATGAATTTAAATAGTATACCTATTGGTATTGATACCATTAATTATTTTACAGATAATTTGCTTCGGGAAAATTTAAAAGTAACCAATGGCGGTATAAATTTAATAGAAGTACTGAAAAATATTAATAAAATTGATTTTAATTTATTAAAACCAATAGATTTTTAAAATGTATTTCACTGCAACTTCCATATTGGCACAGAAATTTGCTGATTTAGGAATCAAGGAAAACGAAAAAATTGCAATCCTTGGCAATAATTCAGAGGAATATGTAAAATTATTGATCCTGATTTTAAACTCCGGTGCAATTGCAGTTCCGGTTAGTCCTTTTTTCCCAATATCAAAAATTCATAATGCGTTAGAGAGGATAAATTGTTCAAAAATAATAATTGAAGAAAAATATGACGATTATAAAGATGTGCAGAATATCAAATCAATACCACTTAGCTATTTTGTGGATGATTTAAAAAACATAGATTTAAGGAAATTAATTTTACGATCAAACATTACTGAAATAAATAAAAATGTGGACAGAGATGCAAGTATAATTTTAACATCAGGTTCCACAAATGAACCAAAGGCCGTTTTACATACAATAGAAAACCATTACTTTAATGCATTAGGGTCAAACGGCAACATAACATTAAATAAAAGTGATTGCTGGCTGTTGTCGCTTCCAGTGAGCCATATAAGCGGATTTTCAATTATTTTCAAAGCATTAACAAGCAAGATAAATATTTCTATCAAACAAAAGAATTTGACATTGTTTGAATCATTAAATAATCAGAAGGTTACTCATTTGTCTTTAATTCCCTTTCAGCTTGCAGAACTGATTGAAAATTTCAGGACAATAAAGATATTGAAGAATCTAAAAGCCATATTGGTCGGAGGTGCACCTGTACCGCAAAGGTTGATTGAAGAATCTATCAGTTTAGAGTTACCGGTATATGTCTCATACGGCTCCACAGAGATGGCCTCTCAAATTACCTGCACTTTAAGAAACGATACTTTGGAACATCTGAAAACTTCAGGAAAGGTTTTAAAATACAGGGAGTTAAAAATTGATGATAGCGGAGAAATACTGGTTAAGGGTAAAACATTATTTAAGGGTTATTTGGAAAAAGATGCCCTTTCGGGAAAAGAGACCTTAATAAAGCCGTTTGATAAAGAAGGCTGGTTTAAAACAGGTGATGTTGGCTCATTTAGTGAAGATGGTTATCTGAATGTTTATGGAAGAAAAGATTTTATGTTTATATATAAAGGAGAAAATATTTTTCCTGAAGAAATTGAAAATGCCTTAAAAGAACTCAGGGAAATAAATGATGCCCTGGTGGTTCCTGTCAGTAAGGGCAGGAAAGGACAGATTCCGGCAGCATTTTTAAAAAGTAATGATTATCAAAACCTGGATATTGGATCAATAAAGAAATCTTTGTCATATAAAATTGAATCATTTAAGATTCCTGAAATCTTTCTGAAATGGCCCGAAAAAGAAGCTTATTTTAAACCGGACAGGAAGAAATTTAAAAAAATAGCTGAACAAAAAATAAAGATCTATTGATTATTTTTACCAAAGCAGCATTGTTTAAAGTTTCATTATTATTTAACCAATGTTTTTAAATCATCCAGAAATTTATCTGGTATTTTAACAGGTTTATGACTGCTCGCATCAACCAGAACGTGAGTGGTCTTTGCATGAGCCACCCTTTCGTTATTGCTATAAAAATCATAATTTAGTTTGTATGAACTTTTCCCAACCGAGTTTAAAGACATTTGAATCTCTATCTTATCACCAAGACGTATGGGCTTGATAAAATCGGCTTCAGCATGAACGATCGGTATTAGGACTTTTCCCTCATTTAGAATCTTGGGGATACTAAAATCTACTTTTGCCAGAAATTCTTCATAGCATTCAAAAGCAATATTAAACAAATTACTGTAAAAAATTAAATTTGCAGCATCGGTATGATAAAGTTTGATATTTGTTTTATAAATGTACATTTTATTTATTTCCGTGTCATATTTTTGTCAAAAAGAAACAGATCATGTTTTTATGATACTAATATAACATAAAAAAAGTAAAAAATGACAGACTGTTTGATAAATGAAAGTATCTGAAATTTCGTGATAAAAAATAAATTGATAAGCCAGGATGGGTATTGAGAAAACCATTTGAAGGCTTAAGCGGGCATGGTTCCTCCTCCGGGAGGAGAGCT
>JAMCQQ010000396.1 GCA_023379515.1 Actinomycetota bacterium | reverse complement strand
GTCTACCGTACCTAGCATAAATAGTCTTTGTGCCATTAGGTACGTAGGGCACTCTCACCCAAAAAGCACCATCCTGTTGCATCCAGAAACTAAGAGGAGTTACACCGTCTGAGTCGTAGAAACGTACATCCTGGTAGTTGGGGGCAGCGTGGGCGGCATAAAGATTAGAGACCTCTGTAGACGATAGAGCGCGGTTGTAAATCCGTACCTCATCTATACTCCCATTCATATAACCTGTTACCCAGGATTCACTGCCGATTTTCAGAAACGTAGGTGTCTGCGGTGCTGACATGCTCTGGGTTGAGTCCACAGCGCCATTTATATAAATCACTAGATTACTACCGTTGTATGTACATACTACATATGTCCAAGTATTTAGTGGTATCGTCCCACTACTATACTTATCATTACCTCCAGACGGCCAAAACCACAGCTTATTTGAATTATTGATACCTATGACATATCCAGATGAGCCTCCATTTTCATTGCCGTCTACTATGGTGGAACCTATACCACCACCATATGAACCACCAGATACCGACGAGGGATCAACCCAAAATGCCCAACTCGCAGGATTCGTAACGGTAGGGAAACTAGAAAGGTTGATATAACTACTGCTCCCGTTGAAACTCGCTCCCTGACCATATTTACCATAGGCAGTTCCATAAGTTACATTGGAGTCAGTACCGTTGTTGTTATTACCACTGGAATCGAGTGAGTTGCCCTCCATATGCCAGCTGCCGACCAGACCCGTCTCGTTATAAATCGGATTTGTGACCTGGACTTGGTAATCGTTTACAGCTGGACCATTGTTGGTGATTGTAACAGGAACCTGATATAGCTGGTTAAATCCACTACCGCCGACAGTTACAGATGTGCCCCCCGCCGGAGATCCTATGGATGGTGTAACTGTAGACACTGCTGGAGAGGTGGGGTTGGGTTCCTCCGACAATACGAGCACGGCGGTCGGCTGGTTGTAGAGCTGCTGAACTTGGGTGGCGGATAAAGCAGCATTATAAATGCGGGACTCATCAATGTAACCATTGAACCATCCTGCCATAGTCGCTGAATTACCTCCTATCTCTACCGGGTTGCTAATATAAATTAAATTTGCCGTCTCCAATAAACTTAAATAATTTGAAACTGTCTGCCTTGCTACACCGCCAATTTCTTTTGCAATGGTGTCAATAGTAACAAGTCCGCCGGAATGAATGCATAAATATAAAAATACCTTTTCAAGCTCTGCTACGTTACGGACATTGAATAAAACAGTCAAGTCCCTCTTCAAAACTTTGTCTACAACATCTTCTCTAAGAATCCTTTGGGTAAATGGAATATCATCAGATAATGCAATTTCAGGGAAGCCTCCTATTAAAAGATACCTGTGAAAGTATTTTTGTAATACTGCAAGTGAATGCATAAGGCTCCCTAACTTTTCCGAAGAAAGGGTTCCCAGTTGACTTGGCTTAAATTCCGAGGGAAGCTTAGGCAGATCTTTTATTCTTACAAGTTCACAGTATTCGTAAAATGATAGAGTTGGTATTTTTATTATTGTCCACCTACCCACTCCGCTTTCAGAGGCATGTGCAACTAATACCGGACTGGCTGAGCCGGTGGCAATTATTTTACAACTTCTACGATGGTCATAAAGATATTTTATCCAAAGATCCCACTGGTCGGCAAAATGAACCTCATCGAAAAAAAAGCAAAGGTTTTCACTGCTTCCAGAAACATTCTCTTCATAAGCTTCAAGAATCTCTTCAACAGTGCAGCACTTTAATATCGGATGGTCAAAAGAAACATACAAAATATGTTTTGCGGGGATACCATTATTTAACATTTCATCAATAAGCTGATAAAGTATTGTTGTTTTTCCCACCCGTCTTGCACCTGATAAAATAACAGAGCGGCGAATAGTAGGATGTTTGAGAACTTTACCTGCCTCATAGTATGCAAACCGTTTTACCGACTTTGTTGATTCTCTTGGCACATTCCCTGTGGTCCACCATGGATTAAATGAAAATAAAATTTTAAGCAACCTATCTCTATCAATAATAGCCATTTCTCATCACCTACTTTACATTTTATCCATAGATATTGTAACATATACTTTGCAAAAAGAAAACTGCGTATTAAGATTTTACATCTTGGCACCGTCGCCTCTCCTGTCGGCTTTACTTAAAATCCCGCCACAAAGCCAACAAGGGCTTCTCACCCTAAACAGTGAGAAGCCCTTGTCTTTCATCATATCTGGCGGAGAGACAGGGATTCGAACCCTGGAGACCGCTCATCACGGTCTACTCGATTTCGAGTTGTGTGGAGGGATTTTTATATGCTTCAAGTATCTTCTAAATTTATTCCCTTTTATCGGTTTTGGACGAGTTGAAAGGGTTCGGTATTTCAAGCGTTGCCGTTATTTCCAGATACTTTTGATCACTTCGGCGACTGTTAGGCGACTTCGTAGAAATCCACCTTCTAGACAGGAAAAACCGAGATTCATCCCATTCTCAATTCAACAAATCTTATGCAGACCTCTCAGAATTAGCGTCAATATCCTCCGGTCGCATTAGGTGTACTGTAACTTTAGAAAGAAAAAAATAAAAACCTTTCAAGCTTAAAGAGGCTGTTTTCGTAATGCTGCCCCGTTCAATAGCTTCATTAACCAGCTTCCGATTAAAGCTATTAATAATTGTTAAATCAACAACAAATTCCCGTAACGCTAAATCTGGTATGTACAATAATCCTGTATACAAATTTTTTGTTATAGCTACTCTATCAAAACCACTATTCTCATAATTAGCAATCGGTATAACTGGAGAGACTAATATTCGTTCATCATTTTCGCAATCACATGTTGTTGATAAAACTATACCGGCTGCCTTTAATGATATTAAGTCGCCATCTTTAGTGAAATAATAAAAAGGTATATCACTAACAACGTCACCCTGGGCTAAAAATGGAAGTGGTGTTGGCCTTAAAAAATCTATGTGTCCACGTTTTTTTAAAAAATCTTTTATTGAGGCCAGAGCATTCTCATGTGTATAGGGTGATATAGAAGGAAACATTTCCTTAACCCAATTCATATAAGGAATCATAAATCAAATGCCTTCTTTACTATAATAGTCCCTATTTTCTTTAACATTTCTTCATGAGCATTGGCTTCTTCTTCAGTAAACGGCCTGCTATTCTGGAAAATTTCAGTGGCATGCTCCTGCCAAGTCATTTTGCTTATTGGGATAATAAAACTGGTATTATTATTTTCTTGAGAATGATGGCGCATTATATAAGCTTTTTCACTTCCCACGGCACCTATTGAAGAGTTCCCATATGCCTGAGCCATAGTAAAAGAAAGAGCAAATAACGCACCGATAACCGCGCTGCTGTTTTTAGCTACTACGCCCCTCATAAATGAAACTCTCCTTTCTCTATTATTTCAGGAAGTTTTTCCTTTAATACAGTCGTTGTCAATTCAAACAAATGTTTTTGTTTTTCCAAGTTTGATTTGTACCCTTTTATGTAGTTGAATCCATACCTGTCATTAATATCTACCAGAACACCTACACTTTCTCCTTGCAAACTGAGGTATGCCGGGGTGAAATTATCAGGTGCACTTATCCCATCATAGGTTCTTTGGTTTGAAAAAGTTAGATTTATATAATAAACATCCTCAACTGTAAAGGTTAATTTCATTTCTACATCAAAGGGCTTGCTAAAGGATTTTAAATTTAAAAACTTATTAAGTAATAGCTTAACAGGATCATCTTCAAATGGTAAATCAATTTTTACCAATAAACCACAGTAGCATTGCATAAACCAAATATTAAAATCTCAACCCTTAAAATTGCCAAAATTCGCCCATATTTGACCAATTTCCATAAATATCATGGTATATCGTTAAAAAACTCCTTATAATAGAGGTATAG
>JAMCQQ010000395.1 GCA_023379515.1 Actinomycetota bacterium | reverse complement strand
TCCAGATAACTTTACCCGTTAATTAAATATTTAATTTTGGTACGCCTGGAGGGATTCGAACCCCCGACGAACGGATTCGAAGTCCGACGCTCTATCCAACTGAGCTACAGGCGCACAAACAAAATGGGGTGAGAAACGGGATTCGAACCCGCGGCCTCAGGAGCCACAATCCTGCGCTCTAGCCAACTGAGCTATTCCCACCACTCAAAATTCATATAGCATGTTTCAAATTGGCGCTAATCCTGGCGCGCTTGAAAGGATTCGAACCTTCGACCTACGGATTAGAAGTCCGTCGCTCTATCCAACTGAGCTACAAGCGCTCGGTCTTCCAATGTTTTGGACCTAAACACGCTAAATCATATTATATCAAACAAACATATTAAACAAATAACTTAAGTCAAGGGATTTTTTAAAGGAATTTCCTTTCAGGTTATCTTTCTCTATATCTAATTCCCCTGAAAACCAAAATTATACTTTAATTAAAATTGAAATATAAGTCAAGAAGAAGTGATCCGATTGTTGCAGTTTTTGCAAATATCCCAATTGTTTTTCCAAACATAAGCATTTATGCTGCAGAATTTCTTTTACTGTTAATATTATCGATTATACCTTCACTTATTGGTTTAAGGATTTCAATATGATTTAAGAATTTATGTAATCAAATAATAATTTGGAATATTATAATAAAATAATGGAGCGGGAAACGGGATTCGAACCCGCGACCCTCAACTTGGAAGGCTGATGCTCTAGCCAACTGAGCTATTCCCGCTTATGAAACTAATAATTCCTTGTTAATCTTCTGGTCGGGGTGAGTGGATTTGAACCACCGGCCTCCTGCTCCCAAAGCAGGCGCGCTAAACCAAGCTGCGCTACACCCCGGTATTTAAAAAAACAGTAAAATTATAAAAAATAAAAAAACAACCATTTTAAAAATCCATCTTGTACGCAGAGTGTATATTAACATATATTTTAAAATTTTCAATCAATGAAAAATTGTTTCAAATTAGAACTTTATTATAGCAATTCAGCATATTAAGTTTTATCAGACTTTCAGCATTTTTCTTTTTTCAAACTCGGATAACACTCTTTTAATTTCGTTTTTCAACCATGATTCGTCAAATTGGCTCCTAAAAATAAATTTATTCTCATTTTCGAAATCCCAATCGTCATCGGAATTTAAACCTTTTATCTTGTTATAGAGATTTGAACCAGGTAATGGGTACGGCACGGTAAACGAGATCTCGTCAAAAGGTAAGGAAAGCGAGAATTTAAACGTCTTATTAATTGAATCGGTCGTTTCGCCTGGATAGCCGACAATGAAAAAAGCACCTATCTTAATATTTGCTTTATTCATTCTTTCTACCATTATGGATACGTCCTTGACCTTAAAATGTTTTTTCATAAGCGACAATGTTTTATCGCTGCCGGATTCGACTCCAAGATAAATTTTAACGCATCCAGCATTGCGCATCAACTCAGCGGATTCGTCTCTCATGCTGTCAACCCTTGAAAGGCAGCTCCATGTCATATTGATCCTTTTTTCTATCATCTCCAGACAGAAACTATTTAAGAATCTATTATCAAGCGTAAAACAGTCATCAGCAATCCAGAGCTGACTATATCCAAGCGATTTTATATATAATATTTCGTCAATACAGTCGGAAACTGACCTTTTTCTCAGTTTATTTCCGAAAATAGGCTTTGAACAAAAATCACAATTAAACGGACATCCCTTTGTCATCATAATAGTTGCCTGACTGCTGCCTGTTTTTAATTTCCAGAATTCCTGGTATTGGTTGTGCCTTGCAAAACTTCTGTCTGCAATCTGAAGCTCTCTGACTTCTTTTTCAGTTAAATGCCTGGAAGGTACATCAATTTTTCTATCATTACCAGAGATATAAATGCCGGGATATTTATTAAAAGTCATAATTTTTAAGATTAGTTCCTTTGAAGGATTCTTAAGATAATCCCTGCAAAACATTGGAAAAGAAATGTCACTTTCCCCCCTAAAAACTATATCAAACTCTTTCGCGAAACGATCAGGATATAATGTTGGAAGTGGCCCGCCGGAAACAAAAAGAGCATGAGGCAATTTCTCGCGTAAACTTGTGAGCATTCTGAACGTGTTCCTGCTTAAAGTAATCATTGTATAAATTCCGACTATGCTTGGATCCTGTTTGACAATCGAGTCTATTACCTCGTCATATTTTTCAAACGTGCAATCGTATTGAATAACCGGTATCCCTAAATTTTTAATTTCAGCTCCCAGACAAGCTATCCCCAAAGGCTGAAAAAGTTGTTGAATATCAGCAAAAGTTCTAAAATATGGATAAACCAAGGCAACTTCCGGTTTCAAACAGTCTCCTTTATTATTTTATATTGGCAATATATCTGCACCCAAAACTTTTTATTTTTTTGTTTCTGCAATCAAGCTCAAACTCAAATCCTGCCCACGATAAATCTCTTGTTTTTTCTCTTCCCCAGAGTGTTTTATATGGAATTGAATCATTTACATTTATTTTTTTTACAAGAAAAGAAAGATTATATTCAGGATTGTAAAAAGCAGGGCAATCATGTTTTGATTTAATATAATTCCAGCCAGTCGGGGTTGAAACAATCTCTTCGTTCCTGATACCGTTTGTAAAATAATCGGCCCCTAATTCGTTTAAAATAAATACTTTACTCAAATAACCTGCAAGAGACTTAATCTTGCATTCAATATACAATTCATCTTTTTCAACGGAGTAATTAAAACAGGCTTCGGCTATTGGAGCTATTTTTATTAATTGAGGAGTGAGTTTAAATAAATTACGAAGTGAAGTTCCGGTTCTCAATAAGTTATTTTGAAGACCGGGAAGAAGCATATAGCATTGGGCCAATATATCAATTATTCTCGTTACAAATGTTGACACCTTACCATTTATCCGCCACAACAGCACACTATCGACAAAAAAAGTTTTCCTGAATTGTGTGTCGCTAAATTGTATAGTATTGCCAGTTGATGCGAAATAAGTCATCAATCCATTTTTTAAAGCCAGATTGCCTATTCCCAATCCTTCCTGAACAATATTCATATCCTTATATTTGACCAGCATACCTCTGGCTATTCCCAGAGACATACCTTCCCCCAGATAAGAATCATCAGAATAATAAATAATATCCTTCATTTCTACTGTCTGATTTACTATTTCAAGATATTTATATTTATCATTACCATATAATTATTGTACAAGCTTACGGTCACACTTCAAGGTCAAATAACAAATAAAATAAACCGGAAAAAATTAATCTTCTGAAATTATATTTCCCCTGATACCTATATTTACGGCTTTAACCGGTATATTCTTTCCGGAATCTTTTGCTGCCTGCTTTACAATACTCAGCATCCCAAAGCAACACGGTACTTCCATATGGGCCACTGTTACCGACTTTACATCATTGAGCTTGAATATTTCGGTAAATTTTTCCACATAAAATTCACTGTCATCAAGCTTTGGACATCCAATAAGCAGCGCCTTATCCTCCAAAAAATCTTCATGAAATCCAGCATATGCAAATGGGACACAGTCGGCAGCTATAAGCAGTTCTGCACCTTTGAGATATGGCGCGGTTGGCGGCACAAGCATTATCTGGATGGGCCACTGCCTCAGCTTTGATTCCTTTGATGTAAGCTGACCTAAAAGCTCCGCAATCTTTGCTGTCTTTGAATTGTTTTTTGGCACAGAACCTCCTGACCTTGTATCTTCACTGGATTCTTCCTCCCTAAGGTCCATTACTGCCGAACCCGGGCAGCCGCATGGCAGCCTTTCTTCATTTTCTGAATTTTTATTGTCCATTTTAGCATCCTCCGTAATTTCGATATTATTATTTTTCAAATACTCCAATGCCTCGTTATAAAGACCTGTTTCACCATGATTCTTTAAATGTTTTAAATGTGCATCTATTACATTTTTCCCCTGTCTTGCTATATTTTCCATAACTTTCGTTTCACTATAAGGTTCAGCTTCCCGCTCAACAACTTTTATCGCTCCGGCAGGACATTCTCCTATACACGCTCCAAGCCCGTCACAAAAAAGATCGCTGATTAACCTTGCTTTCTCATCAATAACTTGTAGTGCCCCCTCGGGACAATTGGGAATACAATTGCCGCATCCGTTGCAAATATCTTCATCTATCTCTATTATTTTTCTTATTGCCATTTTACCCTTCTTTTTTATTTTTCCTAAAATGATACCAAAATAGTATCTTTTGTCAATAGCAATTATTCCTTATCAGGATATTTATTATTTTTATTATTAGTTACGGAAGAAATAATATTACTATTTTGTTATTGTTAAAAATAATTGATATTGTATTATATTATCATTACGTATTATATATAACAAAAATTTATAATAATTTTATATTTTTAAACTTCAAAGCCGTAATCATATTATTGAACCGGGAGGTAACCAATGAAACCTTTATGGGAAGGCACAATAAGTTTTGGCTTGATCCTGATTCCGGTAAAGCTTTATAAGGCCACTGATGAAAGAAAACCTGATTTCCATCTGGTCAGGGAGAAGGATCTCTGCCCTGTCAAATATATGAGAGTATGCAAGTCTTCCGGTGAGGAAGTACCTTTCGGAGATATTGCAAAAAGTTATGAATACCAGAAAGGTGACTATGTAATACTGCATGACGAAGATTTCAGGAAAGCATATGCCAGAAGAAGTGAAAATATAGAAATTGTTGAATTTACTGACGAAAATGAAATTGATTCCAAATATTTTGAGCAGCCTTATTATCTTGAACCGGAAAAAGGTGCGTCAAAAGTATATGCCTTATTGCGGGAAGCACTAAAAAGAACTAAAAAAGCAGGAGTAGCAAAATATGTGCTTCACAACCTTCAGCATCTGGGAATTTTAAAAGCCGACGGCGACCTTTTGATTTTAAATCAAATAAGGTTCGACAGTGAACTAAGAAAACCGGAAGGTCTCAATATTCCGACTAAAGAAAAAATGCCTCAAAAAGAAATAGAAATGGCAATAATGCTGATAGATAAACTCAGTTCTCCTTTTAAACCCGGAGATTTTAAGGACACTTTTTCAGAAGAAATTAAAAAGATAATTGAACAAAAAGTAAAAACAGGCAAGATCAGTTCCATTGAGCAAGCCCAACCCGAAAAACCTGCCGAAGTCATAAATCTTATGGAAAAATTGAAATCAAGCCTGGAGAAAGCAAAGAAAAGAAATGTCTCTTGAAAATTATAAAAAGAAAAGAAATTTTGAAAGTACTTCTGAACCCAAGAGTAAAAGCATTGACAAAAGCGGGACCGGACCAAAGACTAAGGTAAAAAACAAGGATATGCTGAAATTTGTCGTGCACAAACATTTTGCATCTCACCTTCACTTCGATTTACGCCTTGAACTAGATGGCGTACTTAAAAGCTGGGCCGTACCGAAGGGACCTTCGATCAATCCAAAGGATAAAAAGCTTGCTGTAATGGTTGAAGATCATCCTTTTGAATACAAGAATTTTGAAGGAACGATACCCGAAGGAAATTACGGAGCAGGAAAAGTCTATATCTGGGATTATGGGACATATCACGCTCTTGACACAAATGATAAGCAAGAGGGCTCACGGATATTGAGGGAAGGTCTGGAAAAAGGCCATATAGCTTTTATCTTAAATGGTCAAAAGCTCAAGGGCGAGTTTGCTTTAATAAGGCTAAAAAAAGCTTCACCAAAAGCCTGGCTGCTGATAAAAAAGAATGATGAATTTGCATCCGAAATTGACATCTCAAAAATAAAAGCACCCGGAGAACCCGCAGAAAAAGAAAATTCTAAAAAAAAATGATAAAAATCCTTGAAGAACAAGGCATAGATATTTCCTCACTGAAAAAAACCGGGGAAATTACTCATTTCAAACCAATGCTTGCAACCCTGATAGAAAAACCTTTTGACAGTAATGAATGGGTGTTTGAAATCAAATGGGATGGCTACAGAGCTATTGCAGAAATTCAGAAAAATAATGTCACACTTTACTCCAGAAATGATTTAAATTTCAATTCACAATTTCCTGAAATTACAGAATCGCTAAAAAAAATGCATATAAGCACAGTGCTTGATGGTGAAATCGTCGTACTTGACAAACAAGGCAGGTCCCAGTTTCAGCTTCTGCAGCAATATCTCAAATATAAAGAAGGAATGCTTGTCTATTATGTATTTGATATTCTCTATCTGGAAGGATATGAACTGATAAAACTTCCTTTGATTACAAGGAAAAAATTATTAAAACAAATTTTATTATCCAGTCATAGAGATATTAAAGGAAGCAATATGAGCAATAATATGGAAAGCAGTATAAAAAATATCAAATTCAGCGACCATATCGAGAAGGAAGGGATTGCTTTCTTTAATGAAGCAACTAAAAATGGACTTGAAGGTATCATGGCAAAAAAATCAGATAGTATTTATATTCCCGGCAGTAGAACAAATAAATGGCTAAAGATAAAGACAAAGATGCAGCAGGAGGTTGTGATTGCAGGATATACCGAGCCAAGGGGATCAAGAAATAAAATTGATTCAATAATTACCGGAGTATATGATAAGGGTGAGCTTATATTTACCGGCCAGGCAGGCAGTGGATTTGATGAAAGAGAACTTGAAAACCTGTATAATATTTTTAAAAAGCTGGAGACAGGTATTTGCCCCTTCAAGACAGTGCCGGATACCACAACAGCTGCACATTGGCTTAAACCTCAGCTTATTGCTGAAGTCAAATTCGCAGAATGGACAGATAAAAATATAATGCGCCATCCGGTATTTTTAGGGCTCAGAACTGATAAAGATGCTTCTGACGTAAAAATAGAGAAACCTGTAAAATTAAAAATCTACAATGTTTCAAATTTAAACAAAAAGATAAAAACTAAAAAATAATATGGTAAAGGAAAAAAATTCAGTCGTTCTCAGTAATCCCGATAAAATATTCTGGCCCGAAGAAAAATATACAAAAAAAGATCTTTTTGAATATTATAAAAATATCTCGGAGCATATACTCCCGTATATTTTAAATAAGCCTCATTCTTTGAACAGATGTCCCGACGGGATAGAAGGTGAATGTTTTTACCAGAAAGATATTGACTACAAACTGCCGCCCTGGCTTCATACCGTAAAGATTTTT
>JAMCQQ010000394.1 GCA_023379515.1 Actinomycetota bacterium | reverse complement strand
TACATTTCATAAGTTTTCCATTCCTTTCTGATATTCCTTGACACTTTTTAGAACAGAATCTTCCATATTTTTTTTTAATTCGTGAAGGTATAATTTCTTTTTCTTTTCCACAGATTTGACATTTATTTTCAAGCCAGTATTGAAAGCACATTTATTGACAAC
This sequence comes from Actinomycetota bacterium, assembly GCA_023379515.1. The sequence goes on along the minus strand of JAMCQQ010000394.1, from coordinate 2,796 downwards.
TTATGATAAGTTTTACAGTGCTTCAATTCGTGGCGACAAAGTAAATCCTATTCCAAAAGGTGTCTTGCTTGAACTCTACGGGATACCTTTGTATATCACAACGAATTTATATTCGTCGGGTGATAATGATAGCAATGTTTTGCTTCATAAAGAAGCAATATCACTTGCTATTAACTTAAAAGCAAAGGTAGAAAAAGGCAGGATTATACAATATCTTTCCGATGCATATGTAGCACAGGCGCTTTACGGAACGAGAGTAATGAGGTCTGACTTTATGGTAGAAATCCGCAGTTAGTAATAGGAATTAGATATATGACGGTAGACAAAAAAATCTGCCGTCATATTATCTATTTTTTTAATTTATGATATGTCAAAATTGTGGTAATAAAGTTCATAACATTACAATTAAATGGATTAAAGGAAAAAAAATTGAATTTTGTAAATACTGTCAAGATGGTTACGCTGATATTTTAGACCATTCAAACGAACACAAGATAATGAGTGAAATAAGCCATTGTTCAATTGCACATTTGAAAGATATAAAATCACGGAGGATAGATTTCAATACCGGAGAAGTTTATCGTGATACCAAAAAAAAGTATTTTATATGAAAGTAAAAAGAAATTGTGAAATATGCGGAAAAGAATTTTATACGATACCTTATTTGATTAAAAAAGGGTGGAGTAGATTTTGTTCTCAGAAATGTTCGGGAATTTGGAAATCTAAAAATTTTAGTGGTAAAAATCATTATAAATGGCGAGAAAAAGCAAAATATAAATGTCAAATCTGTGGAAAAGAAAAAGAAATTATACCTTCACGAATTAAAAAAAAATATGGAAGATTCTGTTCTAAAAAGTGTCAAGGAATATCAGAAAGGAATGGAAAACTTATGAAATGTAAAATATGTGGTAAAGAAAGATATGTTAATAAATCTTTAATTAAAATGGGCGGAGGAAAATATTGTTCAAAAAAATGTTTTGGAAAAGGTAATAGTAAAGAAAACTGTTATTTGTGGAAAGGTGGAGTTTCAGAAATTAAAAATTTAATAAAAGCCTCTCTGAAATATAAACAATGGCGTCAGGATATTTATATTAGAGATAAATTTACTTGTCAAGAATGTGGAGATAATACAGGCGGGAATTTAGAGGCACATCACATAAAACCATTTGCTATATTATTAACAGAAGTCAAAAAATATTTGCCATTATTAAATTTATATGACGGAGCAATGACATATAATCCACTCTGGAATATAAACAATGGAATTACTCTTTGCCAAAAATGTCATAGTAAAAAACCAAAAGGATGGGAAATATATAAGGAGTTTAACTATGGGCGTAATCAAGACATTTGCTGATATTGTGGGGGATGTTGCCACCAGACTTAAAATCAGTAATACGATAGAAAAAGCATCCGTGAAAACTTGGGTGAATCTTGCGTATCGGGATTTCCAAATCCGCTCTGATTTTTACTGGCGGAAAAGACAGGATACTTTACAGGTTATTCCTTTTTACGAAACAGGAACAGTTGCGGTTACTATTGATAGCAGAACAGTTACAGGCACAAGCACCGTGTGGACTTCTGCGATGGAAGGCAGATACATACAATTTAGTGGTGAAAGTTCGTTTTATAAGATAGCAAAAGTTAATAGTGCAACATCCATAACACTTGACCAACCTTATACAGATGACACAAATTCAGGAATAACATACAAAATATACAAGCGATTTTATAATTTGATTTCAGATGTAGATGAAGTTTTACAATTTTACAGCGAAGATGATTATTATGAACCTTTAATATCACAATCATTTTTACCAACTTTTTATAAAGGCACTCCGACATTATTTCAGAAAGTTGGAATTGATACAACAGTTGTTCAATATACAACAGGCACGGTATCGGGAACAATCAATACAAGGACAATTACAGGAGTAGGGACATCGTGGATTGCTAATGTTCAGAAGGGTGATTTATTCACACCTGTCGGCGGCTCAACTTATAATGTGCTTTCAGTTGACAGCGATACTCAATTAACATTAGTTCAGAATTTATTAGCCACAGTTACGGCGGTTACATACACAATTCAAAGACAGGATTTAACGCAGATTGAATTTAATACAGCACCTGACGAAACAACACAGATGCACTATGATTATCTTAAAAAAACTTTTGATATGCTTAACGATAATGATGAGCCCGAAATACCGCTACAATACAGAGATGTCTTGAATAAATCGTCTTGATAAACTGCAAATCAGTATTTGAATATGGAAGGCGGCGAGTTGAAGCAACAGTTTGCCAGTTCAATGTATGAAAAAAGAATTAACGAAATAAAAGATAAAGTGGAAAATGAATCTAATCAACCGAAAGGATTTTATTTCTAATTATGAGAAAATGTATAATTGTATTCTTTATTTGTTTAATAACTTTTTTATATGCTCAATCTTTACCAGTTAATTTTTATTCATTTGTTGGAGGTCTTAATACAAAATGGTCAAAAAATGTTTTATTAGATAACCAGTGTAGCGATGTTGATAATCTCTTATTTGATAAAAAACTTGGACTTATTAAACGAGATGGATATAAATTAAAAGCGACAATAAATTCGGCAGGAAATTATATCAATGGAATAGAATACAATAAATCAAGTGGCGATAAATTTTATATTCAGCAAAAAGGAAGTTCACTTTATAAAAGTATTGATTTAGAAACTTGGGAAAGTTTTGAGACAGGACTTAATACAACTTATGATTGCCGATTTGCAGTTTATCAAGAAGATTTATGGCGTGTTAA
>JAMCQQ010000393.1 GCA_023379515.1 Actinomycetota bacterium | reverse complement strand
GACTTTTAAATCTTTTCCCTTCTATTGTAAGCTTAGACAAGATAAGTTGTAAAGAGGAAATTTGCATATTTAGGTCTTTCTTAGTGGAAAAATAGACCTTTCCGTTGTCTTTAATCTGAATAATAATGGTTGATTCCGTCTCTTTAATTTTCTTATAAGAAATGTCTTTTTTATTAAGCTCTCTTTCTAAAAAATTCTTGGGTGTCTTTTTTAAAATTATGGAGGATAAGGGACTTAAATATTCGCTGTCCTTTAAAGTTATCGCAGATATTCCCGCATAAATCATTATTAAAGACCCAAACAATATTAAGACATAAGCAATTATTGCTTTCGTACTCCAGTTCACTTTTCTTCTTAGCCTTAAAGGATTTAGAAGACTTATTTTTTTGCGCTTTCCCATATAATCTTTGCCAGATTTTTTGAGGAGTTTTTAATAAGCTCGATATCTTTCAGATTGGATTTTCCGGAATATTTCGTGAGATTCTTAAGCATCAGCCTGATTGAATCTGTAAAATCATCGCTGTCTAATTTCTCAAGTCCAATTTCAGCCAAACCTAATTCCTTTAAGAATTCTGCATTTTTATACTGTTCATTTCTCTGGGCAAAAGGTAAAGGCATTAAAAAAGCAGGCTTTCCTAAATAGATAAGTTCGGTGACCGTATTAATACCGGACCTTGATACAACAAGATCAGCTTCCTTTAAAATAACGGCTATTTCTTCAGAGTTTAAAAATTTATGCAAAAGATAACGGTCTTTATGAGCCAAAGACAATGATTTTTTACCTCCTTCTAGTAATTCATAATCGTTGAATTCTCTCGCATCCCCTGTCTGATGAATTACGCGGCAAAATTCAACTAGTTTTCCGATTGACTTTTCAATCAGACAATTTATTTTGTGAGAACCTAAGCTTCCGCCTGTAACAAAAACAACAGGAAATGGCTTTTTTTTAGACTCTTTTAAAATTTCTCTTATCTTGATTATTTCTTTTCTGACCGGATTCCCGGTAAGGATTGTTTTTCCTTTGGGAAAATAATCACGGGATGATTCCCAAGAGATACAAATTTTTTTTGCAATTTTTGCAGAAATCCTATTTGATAAGCCGGCTTCCAAGGTCTGCTCGTGAATAACTATCGGTATTTTAAGCATGTATGCAGCTGTTAAAATCGGAATCTGCACATAACTGCCAAATCCAACCACAACATCGGGCTTAAAATCTTTCAATATTTTTAAAGCTTGCAGAAATCCTCCAGGAATTTTCAGAACAGACGAAAGAGTATGTTTTGTTAATTTACGCTGGATCCTTCCTGTTGAAATTTCTTTAAATGGGATATTGTATTCTTGACAAAACTGGTATTCCAGAGAAAATGCTTCATCGCCCTCCAAGGCATATTTTCTGCCAATAAAGAGTATTTCGGTGTCTAAAAGCTCTTCAATGACTGAAAATGCAGGTGATAAATGACCGCCGATAATAACTACTTTCATAGTGCCGTCCTTTGTTTATAAATATTTAAAAGTATTCCGATCGATGCTAAATTCATAATAAGTGCCGATCCGCCATAGGAAATAAAGGGAAGCGGAATCCCAGTCAGAGGAAACAATGCTGTCTGAGCTCCCAGGTTAATTAAAATCTGAAAAGCTAGAAATGCCGAAATTCCCCCTGCAAGAAGCCTACCAAAAATATCTTTGGCGTGAATGGCGATATAGAAACCGCGCCAGATTAGTATTATGAAAAGAGCTATAATAAGGCTTGCGCCAATAAAACCTACTTCCTCAGCAATTATGGCAAAAATTGAATCAGTTGTAGTTTCCGGCAGATAGGCGTACTTCTGCAGAGAATTTCCAAGTCCTACCCCGGTTAACCCTCCTGAACCAAGAGCAATAAGTATTTGCCTCACATGATAAGAGTAAGTATCAGAAGCCTGATTAAAATTTAAAAAAGTTGCCAATCTGTTTGCCCTATACGGAGCAAGTTTTATTAAAATAAAGCCGATAACACTTAATGTCGGGATTAGAAGAAAAAAGTAAGAAAGGCTTGCGCCTGAAAGAAAATAAATTACCAATGCTTCCGAAAGTATGATAACGGCTGTTCCCATATCCGGTTGAAGCATAACCAAAAACAGAATCGATCCGATTAATAAAGAAAATGCCCAAAAGGTACCTTTTTCTTTGTTTGAAAACCAAGCAGATAGATAAATTGCCAGGGCAAGTTTTGTAAGTTCCGTAGGCTGCAGAGTAAAAAAACGAAAATCGAGCCATCTTCGTGCCCCTAAAAGATGAAGCCCAAGTCCCGGAACGAAAACCAAAATCAGCAAAAGAAATGAAACAAGTAAAATCGGCAGTGCGAGGTTGTAAAATTTATGGTAATCAAAAAATGAGAACAAAAACATGACTGTTATGCCTAAAAATATCCAAAATGACTGTTCTTTTAAATAGTGGAATTTATCTCCAAAATCTCTAAAAGCTACAAATGAGGAAGCATCATAAATTATAAATAAGCCAAAAGAAGTAAGAATAAAAACCGTAAGAAGAAGCAAAAGGTCTACTTTTTTCATTACCTTATTTAATAAAAGCTATATAGAGACCTAAGACGGCAAAGAAAAATCCGAGGAGCCAAGCCCTGAAAACAATTTTCGGCTCATCCCATCCCTTCTGAAGAAGAAGAAGGTGCAAAGGAGCAACAGGCAGAATTTTCTTTTTCAAGAACTTTTTGCCTAAAAGCTGAATAAGGGAAGAACCCACTTCCAGAATAAAAACCCCTCCAATTACAACTAAGGCGAGTGTTTTGCCGTTTAGTAAGCCAATTATTCCTAGCGATGCGCCTAAAGACATAGAGCCCACATCGCCTAACCAAATTCTTGCTTTATAAATATTAAAATACAAAAAAGCGGCAACGCTTCCTGTCAAAAAGGCCGTAAATATACCAAGCGCTGGATCAACTTGGGTTGCTGAAATTGCCAAAAAAGCAAGAAGACATATTAAAAAAAGACCTGATGCTAAACCATCCAATCCGTCCGTAATATTAAATGCATTAGCAAATGATGTTATGACAAAAGCCGCAAAGGGGATAAACAAAAAACCAATGCTTGTTAAACCAATCCCCCTGATAAAAACAAAAGAATAACCCAGTTTATAATAAAGGACCAAGGCAATTATGAAAGATAAGACTATTTGAATAATAAATTTATGCCTTAGCCTTAGTCCAAAAAAGCCAGATTTTTTTCCGTTTACCAATTTTTTAATATCGTCATAAAATCCTAGAAGACCAAAACTGATAAAGGTAAAAAAGATTACAAAAAGCTCCCATGGAGAAGATTTCACCGCAAACATCCCGTAAGCCCAAACAGTTAAAATTGAGACTACTACTACAATTAACATTCCTCCACCAAAAGGAGTTCCTACCTTCCAGGAGTTGAACTTATCAAAAATGTGTGTACGATTATTTAAGATGTCTTTGGTTACTTGATCCTGCCTTCTGAGCTTAATTTTATATAAAAAGTCGATAAAGGGAATTAAAAGAATGCCGGTTATAAAAAAAGATAATATTGTGAGCCCTAAAAGCTGAGACATAGATAGATACTTATTATAATATTGTTCCAGCTTTTAATCAACAAAGATGAAGACTAATCTTTTAATTTAAGAAAAAGTTTTTCTGCTTCGAGCAATTCATCTTTTGTGTTTACCCCTCTCCAGGGAAGAGATCGAACCTTTAAGGTGCCTATTTTTTCATTGTTTTTTATACCTAAACTAATCAAACTGGTTAGATAGTACTCTCCTGTAATCTTACTCTTTTCTACCTTTTGCAAATATTTTTTTAAAAAAGATACCTGAAAAATATAGCAGGCAGGATTAATTTCAGTTATTTTTTTTTGAGATGGAGTAGCATCTTTTTCTTCAACAATAGCAACAACATCTCCTTTCTTATTTCGAACTACTCTACCTAAACCTGTTGGATAATCCATTTCAAGCGTTAAAAAAGTAAAAGAAGATTTAGATAATAAGTGCGATTTAACAAGTTTTTTTATTGTATCTGTATCGTAAAACGCACTATCATCACCATTTAGAATTAAAACATCAGTTATGTATTCTGGCAATTTTTTAAGACCGCAGATGGTAGCATGAGCTGTTCCAAGTCGTTTTCTCTGCTCTGTATATAAGACAGTGCTATCAAGAAGTTTAATTACTGAATTCTTGGCGAAACCAACAACTACAACTAATGTATTTATTTTTATTTTTCTCAGCAGGCTGACTGCATGAAGAATCATTGGTTTATCAGCTAAATTCATGGCAACTTTATTCACTAACGTCGATGATGATAACGGATACTTTCATGCTGCCAAAATAATTGCGCCTAATGTGGTAGTTTTCATAATTGCGATCTGACAATTTCTGCACCTAAGCTTTTAAGCCGCTCATCCAGTTTTTCATATCCTCTATCTAGGTGCTCAATGCCAAAAATAATGCTTTCTCCTTTTGCGGCCAAGGCTGCTAAAACTAAAGTTGCACCGGCACGAAGATCAGTAACATTTAAAACCGCATTATGTAATTTTCTGGGGCCATATATTTTTGCAGCATGAAAGTATCCGTTATCATCATCGACGTTAAAATTATAAAATTTTTCTCTATCCTTAACTTTTGGGTTAAAGAGCTCAATCCTGGCTCCCATTTTTTCAAGTTCATGAACATAAGTAAATCTATTCTCATAAACTGTTTCGTGCATGGCAGAAGCACCTTTTGCCTTAGTCATTAGAATAGTCCATGGACCTTGCCAATCAGTCATAAAGCCGGGGTAAAAATTAGTCGTGATTTTTGTCGGTTTCAATTCGCCTTTATAAAAGAATCTTATTCCTTTGGAAGTTAATTCATAACCCCCTCCGGCTTTTTTCAATTGTTTTAAAAATTCAAGAATTCCTGTCTTATCAATGTTTTTTACAAAGATATCTCCTTTTGTAATAATTGCTGCAATTGCAAGAGTAACGATTTCGTTTCTGTCCGGGCTGACTGACAATTTTGTTCCATGTAATTTTTTGACTCCCTCAATTTCAATTATCCTTGGCTTTACCCTTCTAATTTTTGCCCCCATTTTATTTAAAAAGCTAATAAGTTCATCTATCTCAGGCTCCTGCCCGGCGTTTCTCAAAATTGTTTTTCCTTTTGCAAGAACTGATGACAACATCATTGTCTCTGTTCCTGTATGGGTGCTTTTTGTAAATGTGTAATCTGTCCCCTGAAGTCCTCTGCTATTTACCTCTGTATGAAAATATCCGTCTTCCCTATCGTAGTCTACTGTTGCGCCCATTTTCTTTAAGCCATCAACTATTCTATTTATTGGTCTTGCACCAATTCTGCATCCTCCGGGATTTGGAATAATCGCTTTTTTTGATCTTGCTAAAAGAGGAGCTAAAAACATAAAAGAAGTTCTGATTTCGGCAGCTTTATCAAGGGAAATTCTATTTGTTTTTATGCTTTTTACTCTAATGGATATGGAATGATCTTTTACCTTAACTGTTCCTCCTATTTCCTTAATGATTTCGACCATTATTAATAAATCGCTTATTAGAGGAACATTTTCAATAATAATCTCCTCATCAGTAAGGCATGCAGCAACTAAAGCCTTAAGCGCTACATTTTTTGAGCCTGAAACAAAGACTTCTCCAGTTAATTTATATTGACCCTTTATGGTAAATTTTTCTAAGTTAGTTATCATAGTCTAGTCCTTCTTTAACTTTATATATGTCTCCTGCACCCATGATTATTATGAGTGTATCCCTATCATAGTTTTTTTTGTCGATATATTCTACCACATCAGCAAGGCTGGGAAGATAGTAAACATTCTTTTTTTGAAGAGAAATCTTATCTGACAATAGCTTTGAAGAAATTGATGTATCGACTGCTTCCCTTTTAGAAGGAAAAATATCAGAAAGTATTAACTCATCCGCATCATTAAAAGAAGAAATAAATTGTTCGAATAGTTTTTTTGTTCTAGAATACGTATGGGGTTGAAAAACACAAACTATTTTAAATTTTTTATATGCTTGACGTATACCCTGCAAAGTTTTTTTGATTTCTGTCGGATGATGCGCATAATCATCAAATAATAACGCTCCACTCTTTAACCTGCCGACGTATTCGAATCTTCTCTTGCTTCCTTTGAATGCTTCCAGTCCTTTTTTTATTTTTTCTACCGGAATTCCCAACTCAACTCCTAAAGCGATTGCCGCAAGTGCATTATAAGCATTATGCTCACCTATTAGTTTTATACTGAATTGCCCCAAACTAACTCCTCTTGCTTGCACCCAAAAGAACGTTTGAGATTCAGAAATGCTTATTTTTGAAATGATAAAATCATTTTTAGGAGATTTACCAAAAGCAACAACGTTACCATGATCTTTAATAATTTCTTCTATTTCCTTATCGTCTCCATTACAGATAAGCAAACCATCTGCTTTAATGTTATTCAAAAACTTTGAAAAAGCTTCTTTTATCTCGGATAGCGATGAGTAAAGATCAGGATGATCCAACTCAATATTGGTAAAAATTGCAATTTTAGGATTTTGCCATAGAAATCGAGGTTTTTTATCGTATTTTGGATCAGTTGCGTATTCATCCGCCTCCACCACAAAATACTTTCCTTTGCCGAGATTACCTGGACCTTTCAAGGAAGCGATTTCAGAAGTCCCGATGATGTAAGTCGGATCTAGCTTAGATTCTTCCAAAAGTGTAGCAACAATTCCAGTTGTTGTAGTCTTGCCATGACATCCTGCAATAGAAATTCCGTCAAAGGATCTACCTAAAACATTTCCTTTCATAAGTTCACCTACTGCCTCACCGTGACTCCAAACAGGTATCCCAAGTCTTTGAGCTTCCTTAACTTCTTCGTTGTCTAATCCGCCATGCGCTCCTGTAAAAATAATTAAATCTTTTCCAATCACATGGTCCATAGAGAATCCCTTATAAGGAAAAATGTTGTTTTCACTTAAAACTTTATCAGTGATAAATTCTTCAGGGACATCGCTTCCTGTGATTTCATGTCCAGCCTGCTTGCAAATAATTGCCATAGGAGTCATTCCGACTCCCTTAATTCCTACAAAATGAATTTTCATTTTTTTCATGATAGTGTTGCAATAGTTAAAAATTCTCCGTAATTTTTATTCTTGCTTCTTCTTGCTGAATATAAAAAACGGCTATTTTCCTTAGTGCAAAATGAGGACACTTTGATGTTTTCGCTTTTAATTCCATATTCAAGCAATAATTCTTTCACAATGTTTTGAAGATCTAAACGATACTTTAAGTCCGATTTCTTGAAATTAATTCTACTCTTGGGAAAAGAGTCAACAAATCTATTTATTGTATCTTTTTTAACCTCATAACATTTTCCGCAAATTGAAGGACCGATCAGAACTTTTATATTCTTTGGGTCTGAGTTAAGATTTAAAAAAGAATCTATAAAATTTTTTAATATACCTGCAAGAACTCCTTTGTATCCGGCATGAGCAATACCTATAATTTCATTTTTGTCATCAAAAAATACAAGGGGAATACAATCAGCTGTAAAAACACCTAAACTTAAATTCTTTTTTTTAGTTACAATTCCGTCTGCCCCCCTGATTAATTCAATCCCTTGCGAAGAAACATATTTAATTTTCTTGCCGTGAACTTGTTCAGCCAAAATAAGATTTTTAGGCTCAAAACCTTTCAAAATCATTGCCTTTTTAACATTAAGCCAATTGATTTTATTTGGACTCTTCATTTTTCCCAATGATCTGGTAGTAGAAAAAACTGAACAATTCTTATTTTTAATAAAATCATAATTTATGAATGGTTTCATGTCTGCAACTTTTCCTTTATAGCTTCCCTTGCTGCCGCAAATTCGTCCCATGATTCTTCTCCCTTACCGTAATTCATTGATTTCTCATGGCTTTTCCCTGTACAAATGACTAAATCTCCTCTCTTTGCGATATTTATTGCGAATTTTATAGCTTCTTTACGGTCATCGATTTTAAAATAAATTTTATCGTTGTTTGCACTATCCTTATAATCTGTGAAATCAATATATCTAAAATTACTTGAGATTCCATATTCTATATCTTTATTTATTTTTTCAATCGGCTCTCCGCGCGGATCTTCTGCAGTCAGAATAATAATATCAGCGTATTTTGAGGATGCTTTCCCCATTAAAGGCCTTTTGGTAAAATCTCTTTTTCCGGCAGAGCCAAAAACATGAATTAAACGCCCTTTCAGGTCGCTTTTTACAGATGAAAGTATTTTGTCGAATGAATTTGGAGTATGGGCAAAATCAATCATAATTCTAAAATTTCCTTTATATATTTCCTCCATTCTGCCAATTGGAAGCTCAAATGTATCAATTCCTGTTTTTATTTGCTCATCCGTTAAACCTAAGTTTTTGCAGACAGCTATTGCGGCTAAAGCGTTGTATTTATTGAAGTCTCCCGGAATTTTAATTTCAAAATTAATTTTATCTAATGTGAAATCTGCTTTATTTTTTATTCCGTAGGTTATTACATCGGAAAACTTCATCTCTTTAAAGATTTGGTAGGAATCATCATCTCTATTTATTATTCTTTTTTTTGCTGATTTTAAAAGTTTCGCTTTTGCCTTAACATAGTTTAAATATGATTTATGATAATCTAAATGCTCTTGCGTAACATTTGTTACAACTCCTATTGCAAAGCTTATGCCCCAAGCTCGGTATTGATCTAAAGCATGGGATGTAATCTCAAGTACTAAATATTTTGAATTTTCATTTTTTGCCTTTTTTATTATCCTTGGAAGATTGGAAGGAGTTGGTGTCGTAACATGGAATCCGATATCATATTTTTTTTCGCCGATAAAAGCACCTACGGAAGATATTAAAGACGGATTCATCCCAGCTGTTTGTAAAATGTGATAAATAAGGCTTGAGGTAGTTGTTTTCCCATCTGTTCCTGTAACGCCAATAACAGTTATCCCTCTTGAAGGAAAACCTGTAGCAATGTTCGTAATTATTGAAACCATTAAATGGTAGTAATTTTTAGTTTTTTGCCACATAAATATTTGTTGATTTTAAATTTTTTCTTGGTTAATTGCGTTAATAATTTTCATAAGATGATATTATACCGTATTTTTAGCCTTTTTACTCATCAGGAGGTATTCCATAATAGGTTAATAAATCTCTTGCGATATTAAAAAAGACAGGGGCGGCAGTTTCTGCACCATATATGGATGATTTTGGTTTATTAAAAATTACAAGCATTATAAATTTAGGCTTGTCAGCAGGAGCAAAACCAATAAAAGATGCTATCGTATGGGTTGGATCATAGTGTCCCTGGATAGGAATAGAGGCCGTTCCTGTTTTTCCGGCAATTCTGTATCCCCTTAGTCTAGCCCATTGAGCTTCTCCTTTATTAACTGCATTTATCATTATTTCAGTCATTACCTTTGCTGTCTCCTCACTAATCGGGCTTGAGATTTCCTTAGGACTAATTTTAGTCAAGCTTCCATCAGGAGATTTTACTGCTCCTACAACGTGAGGCTCCATTCTTTTTCCCTTATTGGCAATTGCTGAAACTGCACTAAGAAGCTCCATTGGAGTTATTGAGATTCCCTGCCCAAAACTTGCTGTTGCCAAATCAACGATATACCAATCTTTTTTTTGTTTTATGAAAGGCGCTACCTCTCCCTGTAAGTCTATCCCCGTAAATGAACCTATTCCGAACTCCTTTAAATAGCCCAGCATTTTATCAAGTCCTAATTTCTGACCAACAAATACCATACCTGTATTATCGGAGTGCATTATTACGTCTGTCATAGTAATATTAGGGTAATACTTGTCATTCCATGTGTGAATGGTATAGCCGCCGATTGAAACAGGTCCGGAGCATATATTACATTTTGTTTTAGGATCAATGATCTTTTCATCTAATGCTGCAGACATAATAAGAGGCTTAAAAGTTGACCCAGGCTCATAGGTATCAGAAACCACAGGATTTTTATATAAATTAGCTTCAAAATCCTTGTAATTTTTAGGGTCAAAAGTGGGGAAAGATGCCATTGCCAAAATATTCCCTGTTAATGGCTCCATAACTATGGCCATGCCTGAGGAGGCATCATATTTTTCAATTCCTTCTTTAAGTCTTTTCTCTACTGCAAACTGGGCAGTCCTATCGATATTTAAAATAAGGGAGCTTCCGTCAATCTGGTTTGAGATAGTGCTTATTCTTGATAAAATTGGCTTTCCAAAAGCATCGTGTATTTGAATAGCCTGACCTTCTTTTCCTGATAATAATCTGTCGTAATAACCTTCTAAGCCAAAATATCCTTTATTAAGTCCATCTTCGTCCTTCCCGACAAAACCGATAAGCTGAGCAGCCATAGAAGCCTCTGGATAAAATCTTGCTGATTGCTGTTCAAACGCAATACCCGGAAGCTTCAGCTTTTCTATTTTATTTTTTTTATCAACTGTAATTTGCCCAGAAACTGCTACCCAATATTTATCTAGGGAAAGATTTGCGCTGATACTTGCAATATCAACATTTATCAGTGGAGATAGTAACTCTGCCGTATTTTCTAGATCTTTGACCTCTTTTGGATTAGCCACAACTCGATATGTTATTTGATTTGAAGCTATCGGAAATCCGTCTGAAGTTTGTATCTCCCCACGAAGAGGCGGTATCACTATTTTTTTCCCGTATTGCAGCTGACCCATTATCGATAGCTCCTGAGCTTTAACAATTTGCCAATAAAAAAGTCTAATTATCACCAAAAAAAAGCCGAGAAAGATAACTATTAAGATGAATCTGAAGCGCCAGATCATTATTTAGCCGCAATGGGAACAGTTTTTGCCAGAGAAAAGGTTTTTTTCTCTTCTGTAAATCCCATCCTCGCTGCTTTAGAGGAAATTACTGTTAACGAAGAAAGAGCAAAAAGTTTTTCTCTGGCAAAAACTGTTCCCATTGC
>JAMCQQ010000392.1 GCA_023379515.1 Actinomycetota bacterium | reverse complement strand
TGCTAGTCATGTGAAGGCGATACAAGCCATCAATCTGAAGAGCATCTATTAATTGAATCGCCCCGAATTTTACTCCTTTACGAAGCCCTTTAGACAGATGAGGAGTTTGCGACATTAATTCCATTCCTCCAGCTAAAATTAAATTTGCTTTTCCTAATTTGACAGATCGAAAGCCTTGAATGATTGCATTCAGTCCAGAAGCGCACGCATGATTAATTGTATACGCCGGAACACTTTCGTCAATTCCACAGTTAAAAGCGACAATTCGAGCGGGATTCATTCCATGGCCTACGGAAAGAGCATTACCAATAATAACTTCGTCTGTTTCTTTTTTTAAAAAAGGATATTTATTTAAATAATAAGAGAATAAAGGTCGTGTTAATTCGGAAGCAGATAAATTAGATAAGGATCCCAAAAATTTTCCAAATGGAGTTCGTTTAATATCAACTATAAACATAGTAAAGAAAGACAATTATTTATAGCAAATTTAGTAGCGGAAAACAATTCGGGATTAAGATTAAGGTTATTAATTATCGAACAAATGTGAATCGAATTTTAAGTTTCTAGAACTGCGTATCCGAAACCAGTCTCGCCGTTATTGTTTCCATTGTAAAACATATAAGTTTTATCCTTAACTTTTATGACTGCTGGATAACAAATCATCTTTGAATCCCATCCCCTCTCAGATACATCAATCCCAACTTGATCATCTTTCCTTTTCCAAGTAATACCATCTTTGGACTCAGCATATCCCAACCTGTATAATTTATCTTTGAGTCTAATGGAATACCACATTTTATATAAGTTGTTCTCATGTAAAACCCAAGGCCTCCCCAACGAAAATTCCTCAACTCCGTCAGGCTTCAAACATTCTGTGCTTTTTATATCCCATTTTAATCCATCTTTTGATTCAGCGTATCCAATTGATGCTGATATATATAGTTTGGAGTTTACATTTGCCCATTTTTTTCCTATCCATAACCACATTTTAAATTTATCTTGCTCGAAAATGACATAAGGAGCAGCATGAGAAATATAGTAATTTTTAGACCTATCTATTATTGGGGCATTTGAATATCTCTTAAAGATTGCTCCATTATTGCTAACTGCTAAACCGGGAAAAAGCATGTAGGGTGCATTTTGACATCTTTGATAACCTACATAGTAAAGATACATTTTATTTCTACTAATAACAATACTGCTTGGATTAATTCCTGCATCGTCAAAATGTCCCATTTCTCCTTTATTGAGTGAGTACCGGTCATGCTTATATAGAATTTTCGAAGGATTATCAGCTTGTACGTCAATAAAACTTATTCCGCAATATCTTTCTTTGCCGGAAGTTCCGAAATAGATTCTAATTTTGTTTTCCTTTTTTATTAAAATAGGAGTAGGTAAGCTACCGTAATAATAACGCCACTTACTCTTTTTGTCAGGAATATATAATATACCTTTTTTAATCCATTTCATTAGTTTTTAAATTAAATTTTTCATAAACTGATATCTCGTCAGGTTTCGAAGCTAATCCTTTAAGAAGTTTTCCGTTTTCAATGTTTTTTACTATCATTGCTCCTGCTCCAATTAAACAATCCCTACCAATTTTTATGTTGTTAATAATTGTAGAATTTACTCCTAAAAATGTGTAGTCTCCAATTTCACAAAAGCCGGAAACAACAACATGTGAAGCTATAAAAATATGACTTCCTATTTTAGAATGATGACCTATATGATTACCGCTCCATAAAACAACGTTAGAACCAATACTTACAAATGGCTGGATAGTATTGTCCTCGAAGATAAAAACATTATCCCCCATGTCAACATTCCTCCAAACAAAGGCTTTTGTGCTTATATAGTTTGCCAACTTATAACCTTTTGTCTTTGCTTTCATATAAAATTTTTTTCTTGTTCTATTTAAGGTATCGTAAGTAAGTGCTATATGCATCTCAAATTTTTTTGGGTTATATAGAGATTCTATGTTTTCGAAAGGGACTACAGGTAAGCCATGATATTTTTTATCTTTTAGATATTTTTTACTAACGGTGAATGCTACAACCTCATAAGGAGAGTCTGCTTCGAAGTACTCATAAGCAATTTCGGCAAAAGCACTATCCCCAAAGATTATTAATTTTTTTGATTTTTTCATCTTTTAACTATTAAAATGTCTTCCCTCCTATTTGCCATGGGCAAATCATTTTTTTGCGGTAAAAGATATGTTTCATAGCCATAATTTCTATAGCGCGAAAGAATTGACAAAATCAAACTATCGTCAATTTTCTGTTCGAGATCATTATTAGATACCAATCCTTTCTTTTTATTATTTTTATCAAATTTTTCTTTATTTTTCAGAAACTTAATTCCCTCTCTTGAAGTTAAAAATCTGCTCCTTTTATTGATGTTTGGAATGTCACCGATCAGTAGATAACCCCCTTCTCTTAAGAGATCTAGCGCTCTATGAATAAATTTAAAAATATTCCCTTCTATATAAATATAATGTAAGACGCTATATGTTAAAACATAATCAATTTTTCCATAATACTTATCAAAAAGATCCGAAATTTCAGGAAAATAACCATTAATCTTAATAACTTCTGGAGTATCTGGAATCAGTGAAAGCATTTCTTCCGAATCTACTAGAATTAGTTTATGTTGATTTTTTTTACAAATTTTAATCAGCTCTTTCACCAAGTCACTACAGCCACACCCTATATCGATAATTGTTTTATTCTTTGTAGAAAGCAATGGGATCTTGCTATTAATATCGGAGACTATTAAATTACTTTTTCCTTTACGATAACTATTTGGAAATCCTATCTTTTCATATTCCGTAAGGGTTTTATCTTTTGCTAAATTTTTAAAATCCTCAAATGATAATTCTTGATTTGGTTTCATGCTTTAATCCATAAGTTTGTCTATAATATAATTCGGCCTCTTTCTTGAAGAATCCAATGTTCTCCATAAGTATTCTCCTATTATTCCAAGGGAAATCATTTCAAAAGAAGAGACAAACAGTAAAATAATCATAAGAGATGACCAACCTTCTACATGTACTTTGTTAATTAGCCTACCATATATGATCATTATGCTGTAGGTAATTGCTATAAGGCTTAAAAAAATGCCAAGAATAGACATAAACCTGACAGGCAAATATGTAAAAGAGACAAATGAATCGATAAAAGCTTTTATTTTTTTCGATAAAGTCCACTTTGAAACTCCTATCTCTCTTTTTCTCCTGTCGTAGGGAATACTAATATAGTCATATCCCAACCACATCAAAAGATAGGGAATATAAGTATTTTTTTCTTCCATTTTTATAATGTCTTCCTTAATTTGCTTGTCAAACAAGCACAAATCAAATCCTCCGTTAGGTGCATTGTTTAATACAAATCTTTTCATTAACTTGTGATAAATGTTAGAGAAAATGTTATTTATCAACGGGTCTTCTCTTTTCATTCTGTTTGCGATTATTAATTTAATTCCTTGCTCCCAATATTTAAACATTTTAGCTATAAGTTCTGGAGGATCCTGAAGATCAGCAGCAAGTATAGAACAGCAATCTCCAGTTGCCCTGCTAATACCACATAAGCTAGCATTATTAGAGCCGAAGTTCCTCGCAAGCTTGATAACTTTCACCTTTTTTGGATATTTTGCTTTAAACTTTACCAATTCGTCAAAAGTTTTATCCTTTGACCCATCATCAACAAAAATATATTCAAATTTAGTTCCTCTTGGAAATAATTTTTCGTTTTTTATTAGCTCCTTTCCTGTAACCGGAATATTCTTTTCTACAAAGTAACAAGGTATAATAATTGATAATTTTGCCATAAACTAAACTATTATATATTTTTCTAAAAAATGATAGTTCTCAGGTTTAATTTTATAAAAATAGTGAGGAATAACTTTAGCATCAAAGCCCTCTTTCCATTGAGTTAACCCTATGTTTATCTTTTTTCCGTGGTTTTCATTTGTTGTTCCAAAACTAAACCATTCGTAATCCTTAAATACCTTTGTTAGAAGATGATAAAACAACAGATCAATAGCCCCCGTTTCTCTTCCTATGTCATTTCCCGATATATATTGAGCATGAACTACCTTATTTTTTATAAAAATCGTTGTTCCTGCAACAACTTTACCATTATAAATTGCATTAAAATGAAGAATGTTCTGAGGAAAACGTTTTTTCAGAAGTTCTATTTCTTCAATAGAATGCGATGGCTTTACTCTAAAACGTGTCATTAAATTGGGAGAAAGAACTTCTGTCCAAAAATCTCTCAAATCATTCGTTTCGATAATTTTAATTCCTCCTTTTAACGCTTTTTTAATTCCTCTCTCTCTTCTATATTGCAAATCATATTCTTTTGAAATTTTAGTTATAAGGTATGTATCTATCCTTATCAACTTGCCTCTTGCAACAAAAATGGCATATTGATCTTCAAAGGACGGAATGGCGTGATAAAAAAACGGGATAGTTTTGTAACTTACCTGTTTAATTCCTAAACCATGATAGTACTTTAAAATAAAATAAAAACAAGTAAGAACATCGAAAATGCTTGTACCGTCCTTGAGAATTAATCCCCCATAGGTTAAACCATTATGGGAACTAATCTCTTTTTTATTTTCTTCTGCAGGAAACAAAGATATTACTTTTTTATCCTTCATAAGGATTAAAGAGTGATCTTTAAAACGATCTGAATGGTATTCTATATAATTTCTATTAAGCATAAATGTACCATTTTTTGATTCACTGAGAAATTTATTCCATAAATTTTTATATTGTTTCTTGTATCTAATTATTTTAATTGACGATTTTTTACTAATCATTTATTTAACGACCTTTCCGAGTGCATTCCAGAACATTTAAGATTTTTAAGCCCAATTCAGCAGTTGTAGATAATTTTCTTTTTTGAGAAAGTTCTTCATATAAATATTCCATTTCCTTTTCCAATGCTTCTTTTCTATCTAAAGCAGGGACAACTATGTCTCCCGTTCTATAAACTGGGTTTGAAGGGGTAATTGAGGATCTTTTTATCTTAACGTTCTTGTCATATAGCTTTATTTTTTCTGAAGGCTCAATATCGTCAAATAAAATCATTTTATCTTTCCCACCTAATGTTATGAGTCTCATTTTTACCGGAGATAGCCAACTCAAATAAATATAAGCCATAAAGTGATTTTCACATTCAAGAATAAGATTGGCAATTTGATAATTTTCTGAATTTCCCACATGCCTAGATCCTGACACGTTTACTTTTTTTATATTTAATTTTGGAAAAAGGTAAAATAAAATTGATAGATCGTGAGGGGCTAAATCCCAAATAACATCTACTCCCTTTTGTATTAACCCTAGATTTGATCTTATTGAACTATAGTAAAGAGGTTTACCAATTTTATTCTTATCTAACATTTCTTTTATTTTTATTACTTAGGTGGGAAAGATAAAAGGAAAATCGACATGGATTAATAAGTTTTTCTTTTTCGCAATTTCTGAAAGTTCTCGCGCATCTTCAATTTTGTTAGTAAATGGTTTTTCTATCCATAAATGTTTCCCGGAATTTAAGATTAGTTTCCCTATCGAATAATGGGTTTCAGGAGGAGTTGCTAGTGCTATTAGGGAAACAGATTTATCTTCGATTAGTTGATTTAATTTCTTAGTATATCTTACAAGAGGAAATTCTTTTTTTGATTTAACTATGTTTTCTTCTATCAAATCGCATCCCCATTTGACTTCGAAGCCATAATGTTGATTAAAGTTTCTAACTAGATTTGGACCCCAATATCCTAACCCAACTACTCCAATTTTAAACTTTTTCATAAAATTTTTTTATTTTAAATGCTATGTACGAAATTTGTTCTTTTGTCAATTCTGGATACATTGGAAGAGAGAGTATGCTTGATGCTTCCTTTTCAGTGATAGGAAAATCTCCTATCTTATATCCCAAATAGTTAAACGCCCCCTGAAGATGAAGCGGCACGGGATAATGCATCAAGCAATTAATTCCCTCCTTATTTAAGAATTTAATAAGCTTATTCCTTTCCTTTGCTCTTATTACATATAAATGAAAGACGCTTTTTCTCTCTTTCTTAATAGTTGGTAATTTTATAAACTTTTCCATGTTTGCTAAAAGAGAGTTATATTCAAGAGCATTTGAGTGCCTATGCTCGTTCCAGATTCGAAGATGTCTCAGCTTTACTCTTAAGATGGCTGCTTGAATAGTATCAAGCCTAGAATTAGTGCCCATTTCTATATGCAAGTATTTCTTTTTTTGACCAAGTTGGGAAAGAAGACGAAATTTATCTGCCAGTTGTCGATTATTTGTAACAATCGCTCCACCATCTCCATAAGCGCCCAGGTTTTTACCTGGATAAAATGAGAAAGCGGAGAAGATACCAAAGCTTCCTACTTTTTTATTTTTATAAACTGCTCCATGGGCTTGGCATGCGTCTTCAATTAAATAAATTTTTTGGCCAGATTGTCTTATGATATTCTTTATTTCATCAATTTTATCTGGTTGACCATACAAATGAACAACTATTATTGCTTTCGTGTTCTTATTTATTTTTCTTTTCAAATCATCAAGATTTATTCCAAAATCCTCTTCGTCTATGTCAACAAAAACAGGTTTTAATCGGTTGAATGTTGCTGCCAAGGCTGTTGAGTAGAAAGTATTATCAGGTATTATTATCTCGCTATCTTGTTTTAGTCCTAACCCCTTAATTCCTAGAATTAAAGCGTCTGTTCCAGAAGCGACTGTGATGCAATATTTAGAACCTAGAAAATTCGCAAATTCAGTTTCGAAGAGATTTACTTCTTCTCCTTGAATGAATCGTCCTTCTCGAATAACATTCCCTATCGATTTATTTACCAAGTCTTTGATCGTATCATACTGCGCATTTAAGTCTACAAAGGGGATATTCATTTTTGTGGAAATTTTCATAAATTAATTACTTAAAGCTTAACCTTTTCTGTCACCATTAACTCTAATGAAGCTTTTATCATAAAATAAAAACTCAAAATTACAAAAATTACCATTCCTCTAGCTTCAAAGATGTTAAACCCTGCAGGATTTATATCATTTAATATCCAAAATCCTTTAATGCTTAAGAAAATGATTGAAAGTAAACAGTATAATCTTGCTTTCATATTTTTTTCTGTTTCCCTCCAAAGGATTACTAATAAAGGTAACGAATAATATAACCTATAGGGATAAGTTTGCTCAGGCACTAAAATTAATGCGGCATTTGAAAGAATAAACAGGAGAATTGTAAAGTATTTATTCATTCTTTCCTTAAGGATCCTTTTTATTCCTAATTTTATAATAACTAACGCTTGCATAAGATTTATACCATTTTCCATTCTTTTTTTAACATGGATTGACCAATTAAGTAATTTCTTTCTGATAATTCTATTTCCGACAAAAGGATAAATAAAAGTAAAAAGAAATAATAACAATGAAATTGTAGAAATTACTAAAGAATCTTGACTACCTCTACAGTTTTTTTTCTGAACACAATTTGTCGCTAAAGAAGCAATGGCACTAAAAGAATAATTATATTGCAATCTATAGGAATGGTGAAAAGTATCCACATGCCCAACTACTAAAGCCGTATTAATAGAACTCAAAGGGTCGCTTGGGGAATTATATAAAAAATTAGGAAGATATCCAAAAATTATAAATGCTGCTATAAACGATAGAAGGGATAATGGGATTCTTTTGGAAGAATAAACAGCAGATAGTCCAATTGGAAGTAAGAAGAATTTTGAATTTACAAAAAAGGCAGAAACAAAGCCAACAATTATAGATTTAAAAATATCGAATTTTTTCTTCTCCTTGTTAGGCTTATATGTGATTAATAAGATTAGGCAACCCAATATTAAAGATAGAATAATATCGATATTCCCCCTTTCCAACCCAAAGCTACCAAAAAGGCTTAAAATAAAAATAGTAAAAAATAGTAAAAGGAATGATAATAAATGTTTCATTTTTATCGAAACCAACAAAATAAACAAAAGATATCCTGCAATAGTAATAAATATCAGCCAATGATAAAAAACAAAATGGCAAGGGGTTAAATTATCAGTAGCACAAATTTTGTTAGAGCTTGCAATATAAATAAATGGAACTGTTAATAATGTGAAGGCAGATCCATAATTCTGATTTCCCGCATACATGTTTTTCCCTCGGAACATGCTATCCGCAGGAAAAATCACTCCCACCAAAAAGTCAGCGCCAATTGTCGGCTGAGCTAGCACTGAATCTGGAGAAATAATCATATTTCCTTTATCAGTGTAAGAAATAAAAAAGCGAGAAAATAACGTAATTAAAAGCAAAATTACAACTACTAAAATATAATTACTTAATAGGCTCCTGTGAACTCTTTCTAAAGAAAAATCAAGAGAAGGCATTTGCGGCAATGTTAAATGAGGCTTTTTTACCTGACTTAAAAAAAATTTGATTGTTTTCCATTTCTTTTTAATTATTTTTTTAAAATATATCATTAGAAATAACGGGAATAGAAAGGAGAGCAACACAATTAATAGTTCTTCTATGGATAAAAGGGTAATTAATTCATTTGTTTTAAGTTTAATAAAACTTAATAATACCAATGGGTTTTTTAACAATTCTTCCTTTGTAAATCTATACTGGCTGTAATAATCTTTCTTCAATAGAAATGCTTCTGATTTTTTGCCAC
>JAMCQQ010000391.1:1856-3903 GCA_023379515.1 Actinomycetota bacterium | reverse complement strand
ATGTTATTAAAAAAATAATTACATTTTTGATGCAAAAATTTTTACTTTCTATCATCAAAACCCATTTCTACATAAGCCTTCTGATTTTTTGGGAGATGAAATGCTTAATTTTATGCGCTGGACGCATAGATTCTATCCTTATGGAATAAGCTGGTTAATCTTAACCGTTCCATTGTCTTTTATAGGTGCAAATATTTTTTTAATAACATTCTTTCTTTTTAAACTTCTCGCCGGTTTTTCCTATTTAGGCAGCTGTTACCTAATTTATAAAATTTCCAAGAATTTATTTCCTCAAAATAAAATTTCAAATACTCTATTTTTTGCTCTTAATCCTTTAGTTTTAATTGAAGCGTTAATATCCGCCCATAACGATATCCCGATGGTATTTATAACGCTTCTTTCTTTTTATTTATATTTAAATAAAAGAAAAACAGCATCTGTTCTTGCTTATATTTTTTCTGTTGGCATAAAATACGCAACACTAGCTTTAGCTCCTTCGGTTTTTTATTTATGGATAGCAGAAAAACTTAATAAAAAAATAAACTGGGAACAATTTTTTACTTTCAGCTTGTTTTTTTCCTTACTTGTTGTTGTTTACGCTAGTTTAAGGACAACTTTTCAGCCGTGGTATTTCTTATTAAGTTTTGCAATAGCGTCTTTTATATTCCGGAAGTTTTACGTTTTTATTCCGTCGGTTGTAATTTCTCTAACAGGTTTGTTAATTTACCTTGTGTATGTTTTTATGACAGACTACGCTAAGGGTTATCCGGAAGTGATAATTAAAGTGCAAGTTATTGGTTTGATTTTTGCAATTCTTTTGCCAATTGCTTACTTCCTGTTTAAAAAAATAAGATAAAGCATTGTTGTCCAGGTTGGGATACATACCGTACAGTTGAGAATATTTGAAAGGATCATATAATGGCTCGTACATGCGGGCATACAAAACATTTCCAACTATACAGGTAACAACAAGTCATTTGTCAAAAGATGCACAGAAAAGATTACTTTGGTTTGATTACTACTATTCTCATAAGTTAAACACATCCTTAACCTGCAGATACTTTGGTATCTCCCGTGATACTTTCTATACCTGGAAGGAAAGATTTAATCCTAGGTAACTTCAAAGTCTTGAATTTGATACTAAAACAAGAAGACCACATAAACTAAGGGAAACCACCACGCCTATTTTTATACAGAAAAGGATATACGAGATAAGAAGACAGGATCCTGAAAAATCAAAGTATGAAATACAGGCAGAGTTACGGGATGAGGATATTATCATAGGTCAAAGCGCTATTCAGCACGTTATTAACAAATACTTTGATTTAAAGAATACTCAGCACATAAAACGAGTGCGAAGACACAGAGTCTTTAAGATTGCCAGAGTAAAAGCTGCCATAGAGCTTCGGGAGAAAAGTCTTGGATCCTTAGTTCAGATAGATACGAAGTATTTCTCAATCTTAGGTGATAAATACTACATATTTTCTGCAATAGATTGTAAATCAAGGTTTGGATTCATTTACGCATATGCTACTATTTCATCCAAATCAGCGCAGGATTTCCTAAAAAGAGTTAAAGAATATTTTCCTTTTCCTATCCAGGCAGTTAATACGGATAATGGGAGCGAGTATCTTCTCAACTTCCATAAAGAGATAGAGAAATGGGGTATTCCTCATTACTTTACCAATCCCCATTGTCCTAAGCAAAACGGAAGGGTTGAGAGATTCCATCAGACCGTAGAATACGAATACCTTAATTATCAGGATTTATACCCAGGGCTTGAACAACTACGAGAACAATGTCTCCTTTTTAATCACAAGTACAATTATCAAAGATATCACCGTTCCCTAGGATACAAAAAGCCGGGAGAGTATGTTAGTATGTTAATGCAACAACAGAAAGGACCACTGTACGGTATCTAGCCAACCAACACAATTGTTTGCAAGCCATAAGGGCTTTGATTATAATCTAAATATGCAAGCACTTTTTAAGTATAAGAATGAAATTATTTTAAGCGTTGTTATCTTGTTGTTCAAGCCCTGGGTAT
>JAMCQQ010000391.1:0-1846 GCA_023379515.1 Actinomycetota bacterium | reverse complement strand
ACAACAGAAAGGACCACTGTACGGTATCTAGCCAACCAACACACTTATTTGACATTAACTCTTTATTAGAGTTAGACTAAAATTACTGTGGAAAAACATGAGCAAATCCATAAAACAAAAAAGGAGATATTTTTTAATAATTTCTTAGGCGGAGTCGCCTGGGGACTCGGAGCAACTGTCGGCGTTTCGGTATTTTTTACAGGTTTAGCTTTTTTACTTAGCAAAATAAATTTAATTCCGGTTGTCGGCAACTTTGTTACAGGAGTTATCGGATACATATTACAAAATAATCCCAATTTGCTTGTTAAATGACAGCGCTTTAAGATATATACAAAAATTATAAGACTTGATAGAATAGCCTCATGGATAAAAATTTAAAAGACCATAAAACTTTAGGGCAAGAGCTGGAATTATTCTTTACTGATGACGTTGCTCCGGGTGCTCCTTTTTGGCTTCCAAATGGAATGATAATTTTTAAAGAGCTTGAAAAATATATTAGAGATTTAACGGAAAAAGCAGGTTATCTGGAAATTTCAACTCCGATAATGGTAAAATCCCAACTTTTTAAAGATTCAGGACATTGGACAAAGTTTGGAGAACACAATATGTATAATCTTTTATTATCAGATGATGAAAACGATAAGCATCCTGAAACATATACCTTAAAACCGATGAACTGCCCTGAATCAACTATAATTTATAGATTTAAACCCCGAAGTTATAGGGAACTTCCGTTAAGATTATCTGAAATCGGAAGACTGCACAGGAGAGAAAAGTCAGGAGAAGTAAACGGACTATTAAGAGTCAGACAGTTAACAATGGATGATGCGCATATCTACGTACGTGAAGATCAAATTTTTGAAGAAGTAAGTAATATCTTAGACATGATGATTTCATTTTATAAAAATTTCGGTTTTGAATACGAATTCAGATTTGCAACAAGACCGGAAGTTAGGGCTGGAAAAGACAAAGATTGGGATAAAGCGGAAAAAGACTTGGAAGAAGTTTTAAAGAAAAAGGGAATTAAGGCAGGAGACAAAAAAGGCGATGGAGCTTTTTACGGACCAAAAATCGACCTTCATATCAAAGACTCTTTAGGAAGGCAGTGGCAATTAGCAACTGTTCAATTAGACTTTCATATGCCGCAGGCTTTTGATTTAAAATATGTCAACGAAAAAGGCGAGTTTGAAAAA
The DNA here is from genome assembly GCA_023379515.1 of Actinomycetota bacterium. Next base: position 653 of record JAMCQQ010000391.1, on the reverse strand, counting down.
CCCGTCATGATTCATCGGGCAATTTTTGGAAGCTTCGAAAGATTTATTGGAATTCTAACCGAACATTTTCAGGGTGCTTTTCCTTTATGGCTTGCGCCTGTTCAAGTTTTACTCTTACCCATAACAGATGAGATTAATGATTATGCGGAAAAATTAAATACAAAGCTGCTTTCTCAAGGCATAAGAAGTACAGTAGATTTACGAAATGAAAGGCTTCAGGCAAAAATAAGAGACGGGTCTTTACAAAAAGTTCCATTTTTAGGTATAATAGGAAAAGTTGAATTGGAAGAAAAATCCATTTCAGTTAGATTAAGAAACGGTAAGGATTTAGGAAAAATAAAAATTTCCGACCTTATCGAAAAATTAAAACAAGAAATTGATAAAAAGATATAAGCAAAGAGCAGATAACAGGAAGATTTATAGAGTCAATGAACGTATATTTGCTCACACACTTCGGGTATTGAATACCGAAGGAAAGCAAATAGGAATAATCTCAAAATTCGAAGCTATAAAAAAAGCAAAAGATCTTGGGATGGACTTGGTAGAAATAGCGCCGGCTGCCAAACCTCCGGTTGCAAAAATAATAGACTTTAAAAAATTCCTCTATCAGGAAGCGAAAAAAAGTCGCGACGAAAAGAAAAAGGCGAGTTTGA
>JAMCQQ010000390.1:8764-13385 GCA_023379515.1 Actinomycetota bacterium | reverse complement strand
TTCTTGTGTAACTGTAGCTAATACAAAGTCAGCATTTTTTTTGCGGTTCTCTGGATTTGGTTGAAAACCTAAAGTAACCCAGCCATTGGCATGACTCTTCAAAGCAAAGTAAATAAATTGTTGGTCACTCCTCCAGTAAAGTGTGAAATCAGGGCTGAAAACCTGTGATTTATCATATTCATTAATACTGATAATACCGTCAGCAACCCATTCAGATAACAATTTTGTTTCAGTTGAAAAAGATGTATTTGTCACAGACAAATCGGGTGTTGTTTCTTTTGATAGCGGCTTTATATTTTTACAAGTACTTAAGGTCAATAGTAAAATGATGAGGAACAAGAATAAAAAAAGTTTCAAAAAAATCCCCAATACTTTTTTATTATCTTTTATCTTCTTCATTTACCTGTTATTCCTACATTTATTTAGACATATTTAATCGTTAAGAAAACCTGCTATTTTACAAATGCCCCGGTCTGGTGACTAATCGAACCATGTTCCAGGTACACCTGACGGTCGGCAAGTTTTCCGATATCGGGATCATGAGTAATTACTATGATAGTATGACCATCGCTATGCAGTGACCTGAATAGATTCATAACAATTTCCTCATTCTTCAGATCCAGATTCCCGGTAGGCTCGTCAGCTAAAATCAACTTAGGCTGATTAATAAACGCCCGTGCAATGCATGCCCGCTGCTGTTCCCCACCAGAGAGTTGAGATGGCAGGTGACTGAGTCTATCGCCTAATCCAACGATGTGAAGTGCTTGTTTCGCTTCATTTTCATCAGCGATGCTATGGAAATATTGAGCTAACATTACATTTTCAAGAACGGTAAGATATGAAACCAGATAGAATTGCTGGAAAATTAGTCCGATAGTTTCCCTTCTGAAGCGGGTAAGTTCTGCAGGAAAAAGTTTGGTGACATCAATACCATCTACTTTAACTATACCCCTGGTGGGCTTATCCAAACAGCCGATAATATTAAGCAGAGTGGTCTTACCTGAACCGGAAGGACCCATGATACTAAGCCATTCCCCCTGGTTAACGGAAAGGTCAAGATTATTAAGAGCACATATTTTATCATTATAATATTTATCTAAGTCTTTTATCTCTACGAGCATATTGTTATTCATAGTTATTATTCACCTCTTAATGTAATTATAGGTTCCAATGATACTGCGCCGCGTATAGGGCCAAGGGCAGCCACTGTTGACACAGCAAGAACGGCAAAAACCGTTACCGGGATAACCCAAATTTGGAGAGATAGATAGGCACTAAAAACGTTCTTTGCTATTATTTGGGCCATTCCCCATCCAAGGATATTCCCGGTTAAACCACCGGCAAGACTGATTGACCAAGTCTCTGCCAGAAAAATTATAGCTATCCAATGGTTGGTTGCCCCAAGAGCCTTCATCAAACCAATTTCCCGTCTTCTATCCAATACACTTGCAGTTAAAGTGCTAAAGACCGCTACTGCGGAACCGACCAGAACCAATACAGTAATTATTGCTATTAACAGTTCTATTTTGAATAATACTTTTTGTTCGGCTCCAGCTATTTGGCCAATGATTTTAGTTTCAGCCCCGGTAATAGTCTCTGATAACCTGGTTGCTGTTTCGCTTACCGGTCGTTTCTCTCCTGAGGCTCTAATCTGTACAAGGTCTATCTGTTCAGACCTGCCAGAAAGACTCTGTGCAGTTTTCAAATCAATAAAAATCTGGTTGTCTTCTGAGCCTCCTATTTCTGCAATACCAGAAACCTTAAAATTTTGAGACAATGTCCCGAATTTCAATGAAAAATCGTCCCCTGGTTGAATAGCGAATTTCCGGGCTACTTTTATACCGAGAATTGCCTCTTTTGCATTCTTATTCTTAACCCATTGTCCCTCAATCTGCCAGTAGGGAGCAAGTTCTCTTAACTTATCAAACAATGTACCGACCACTACTACTTTTTGGTCTTGATGGGTAGCAATATTATAAATGTATGGTACATAAACTTTAACATCTTCAGCTAAAATAGTGTTAAGCGGACTTAGATTCTGTTCTGAAATGTAATTTTCAGTTAAAATTTCACCAAAAACAAGTTGGCCTGCTCCGGCTGGCATTGTTACTCCTATAGGGACGAGAATAATGTTGGGACCATAGGCTTCAAACTCGCGGCTCAATTGAATTTTCATGCCTTGAGACAGGTTTGCAAGAGCCGCAATAAGAGTTGCTGCCAGTAGTATTGCTAAGGTTGCCACAATTAGCTGTCTTTTCCGGTTAAAAAGTGATTTAAAAATTACCCGTTTAAACATTAGTTATTTTAGACCTCTCTTAAAAGTATTATTGGTTCTATTTTTACGGCTTTCATCACAGGCAGCAGGCTGCCGGTCAGTGCTATAGCAACTGCTGATAATAAGGTAATTGGAAAAGCAATACCGCTGAATGCAAAGGGAAAACCAAACACTTTAAGGCCGATGAACTGAGCCAGACCAAGCCCACCAACATAACCGAATACTCCGCCTATCAGACCGATTAGCCCTGCTTCAAGAAAGAATATGGTTGCGACTTGAGTGTCATGAGCACCAATTGCCTTCATAAGTCCGATTTCCTGTCGTCGCGTAATCACCATGGCATTCATTGCAGCCATAACACCAAGGGCGGAAGCAATAAGTGACATTGATGTTATAAGCAGGAGTAAAAAATCTATCTTGCTAAGGAAATTATTTTCTGCAGCTGCTATTTGATAAATAGGACCAGCATCGGAGTCTGAAACTACTTCCTCAATCTGGTAAGCGATGGATTCTACAAGTGGTGTACAATACCAAATCTCATATTCTTCAGGTGTCATCTGTTCTACCTTTTTTCCTCTGATGCTTGACGCGACTTTGCTCTCAGGAGTTACCAGGGCGCTAACAAGCACTTTATCCACACCGTAGGTGATGCCCAACAGCTTCTGTACAACTATAAGGTTGACAAATACCTGGTTATCTTCAATGCCGCCGGTATCAACAATTCCAACTGCTTTCAATTCAATAGGCTTGCCTTTATAGTTTAAAATAAAGCGCTCACCTGTTAGCAAGATAGATTTTTTATATTCATCCTCCTGGCTATTTCTGTTCCAACTATTGCACCCTGCTCATCATTTTCCGAAACCCAATTACCTTCAAGCTTCCACCAGGGCATTATTTTTTTCACACCAGTGGTAAAGGTTGGCTCCGGATTAGAGGATTTAAGTTTTTCGCCAAACTGCTTGGGCGCTGACTCAGGTATGTTAACAGTCTTTTCAAACCAGGTACCGGTAAGCACTACTGGTTGATTTTCTGTCTGTACTACTACGCTCAAAAAAGGAGCAAAACCAACTATATTATTACGCCAGAAGATAGTCTTGATTTTAGTTAACTCCCTTTCATCCAGATAAACTCTGGTTGCAGGAGGGGTATAGCTGATACCACCAACTTCAAGTTCCAGTTTTGATGATTTGGAATTTACAAGTATATTAGCACCAAAAGAACGTAATTCATGGGACATTTTGCTGCTGATATCACCATAAACTGTTAGCAGTGATGATATTACCAGCGCTCCAAGAAGTACTGATACAAATACCAGAGCAATCCATTTTTTACGGCGCAGAAATGTTTCTTTTATTATACGTAAAAGCATATAGTTTTAACTCTCTTGGTTACTAAAATTCTTCCTTCCCTTTAATTAATTCCTCAACCTCGAAAACCACTTTTTCACCGTCTGTGCTGGCAGCCAGAGGAAGAGGATTGCAGCCACCACCCTGACCGATTGTGTCCAGAGCAATAGGTGCATTACATTTCTTACATATGGCAGTTTCTGAGCCCTGACCATAACCCACCGACCCGCAAATCCGGCAGACATCCAAAGCACTAGATATAGAGTTGTCGTTAAGTCTTACCAGAAGAAACCTGACCTGAGTTCCATCAGCATCAAAAGCATATTTTACCAGTTTTCCTTCAGGCAATTCTGCTATTGGTACTCTTACCTTCCCGTCGGCAGATTTAACAGGAATTGGCTGTGGGTCATCATAACCGGGACCACCGGCTAGGACTATCCAACCCATAGCAAAAATTATAAATAGGCTGGCTAAAATCAGGCTAATCCGCCATATTCGTTCCTGACGTCTGGCAGATACTAACTTTCTTTTCTCTACGGTGCTTACTGTATTTTCCCGTGAAACAGGCTTAAGAGTTCGTGTATCCCACAGAATTATAATCAGAGGAACCATCAACAGGACTATTAAAAACAGAGTTGAAGGTTTATCTCTGACGAAAAATCCAATAAAGGTCATTATTCCGGGAGTAAGAAGCATAAGTCCACGCTCAGCATATTCATGAAGGCCTGACACAAGCAGTTTAAATGCCAGAAGTATTAACACAATACTTGTTACTGTAAAAAATCGCGACAGGTTTATTCTCAGACTGCCCCTGATAAAGAATACGGCAAAAAGGACAGCCAGTCCGATACCCAGGCCACCGCCGATAAAACTCAGAATATCAAACCTGCCCAGGGTAGAACCCATTAAAAAAAGCACTGTTTCTGCTCCTTCCCTGAAAACCATAAGGAAGGTAAAAGCCATCAATCCCAAGCCTTGGGCAGATGTATTTTTTTGGTTG
>JAMCQQ010000390.1:0-8754 GCA_023379515.1 Actinomycetota bacterium | reverse complement strand
GTTTTGCTTTACGTATGGTTGACGATGTTATCCAGTTTCTTTTCTACCTCAGTTTTGATTGACTTGGAAACACGCCACATCCAGATTACTAAAGTAGCTACCATGATACCTGCTGCAATTAGCAGAGAACCCTCCAGATATTCGTTCTCAGGATCCAGATTAAGCACTTGAAACACAATTGCAAAGGCAATGCTTGCGATTATGGATATTGCAAGTCCTAAATATACCATTTTTTTCAATGCCGTTTTCCCAATTTTGTTCAGGTATGTAAGAATTATACCCACCACAAGGGCTGCTTCTATACCCTCTCTAAGGGTAATTACTAATGATTCAATCACTTTAGTCTCCTTGTTATTTATATACCTATCAATATTAGATATAACTAATTTTTAACGTTAGTATAGACTAATTTTGGTATATGTCAAGAGGGATAGAAAATATTCCGGAAATTCTTATGTATAAAAAGATGGCTTTTTTAACAAACCAATTTGTTATTTAAAAAGAATGATTAAAAATGTAATCTGAAGGGATTAAAAAAATCTTTTATCAGCTTTCTTGTGGTATTACCCAAACTAGTGAAGCTGCCCTGGTACCAAACGATAGACGAGCATTTTTTATCTGTAATGACATAGTTCCTGCATAATCTGCAACTTCTAACACTTTAATTATAGCTCCGGGTTTGACCCCGGACTTGTCAAAATACTCCATCAATCCAGGATGACGATTGGCTTCCTCTGATATTCTCTCCACAACAGTAGTTTTACCAGCAATCACAGTATTGAGAGGAATTCCCCGAATTGGAGGCATGAAATTATTTATCGGTATGGGGTTTCCATGGGGGCATTTATCTGGTTTCCCCAAAACCTGGTAGAGTTTTTCCATAACCTTATCAGAAATTCCATGTTCCAGAAGGCAGGCATCCTGATGGGATTCACTCCAAGGTATTTTAAGAATATCAGTTAGCAGCCGTTCTGCCAACCTGTGACGCCGGACTATGCTGATTGCTAACTTAAATCCTTTTTCTGTGAGAGAAACTTCTTTTCGTTCATTAGTGGCAATCAGACCATCACGCTTCATACGTTGAAGAGCGGCAGTAATAGTGGGTGGTGAGACCTGGAGGCTTTCAGCAAGGCGAGCACCAACTACTGTTTTGCCTTCACTGATCATGTTTAATATGGCTTCCAGATATTCTTCGATAGTTGCGGTAGCACATTTCACTTTTATCATTTTAATATCTTACAAATTCAATTAGTATCAATTTTGTATTCTATTGGGTCATGCTAATTCTATTATGAAGAAACTATGCCGTCAACAGAATGAACTGCTGAGGTACAAAAATCTTTATTGTAATTAAACCCATAATATCTTATAATTAATAAGATAAAAAGGAGGTTAGTGTGTCATCTACAAATACCATACGTAAAGCAAAACTTACAATAACAATTAGCAGTGATTTGTCCAGCGAAATAGACGAAATTGCCAAGGGAAAAGGAACCCCGAGAAGTCAGTTGATGGAAGAAATATTGCGGGATTGGCTATCAGAGTCAAAAAAAAAGGCAATCGAAAAGGATATCAAGGCTTATTATCTTTCTCTTACTGAAGAAGAAAAGGAGGAAAATAAAGAATGGACAGAGGCAGCGGCGGAAAGTGCAGAAAGGACATGGAATGATTGAATATCCAAAAAGAGGAGAGATATATCTAGTTAATCTACCTTCAAAGCTAAAGGATATTAAGAATCGCCCTGCAATAGTAGTCTCTTTAGATATTAGAAACGAGTTGGCAAATGACATAATTGTTGTACCTTTGTCTACAAATTTAAGATCATCTCCTACCCATGTTTTACTTCAAGAGAGGGAAGGCGGATTATCAAAGGCATCAATGGCTAAATGTGAACAGATAACAACAATAGACAAATTCTTGCTTATAAGAGGGCCCTTTGCAGGTAAGATAAGCAGCGAGAAAGTAAAGGAAATAGAAAAGGCGATTATGATAGCAATAGGGTTGTAGGAATGTCGGGGAAAGTTTTTGATTGGCTCATTTGATAGTCTGACTTATATTCAGGTTGACATAAACAGCCAGAAATTTATCTAAAATACTTTAATAGGTTTCTATTGGTTTATTCATAATCTAAATAGGTAGAACTAAAAGTATTAAGATATTGTCATATTCGGGTAAACCGGGAAATCACTTGTAAGTTTCTTAACTTTTTGGGCAATGTCATTCAGTCCCGTTTTATTATCTCTATTCTTAATAACATAAGAAATATATTCACCGATCTTATGCATTTCGCCAGCTCCCATACCCTGTGTTGTAACAGCCGGTGTTCCTATTCTTATTCCGCTGGTGATGTTTGGGTTTAAGTTATCGTAAGGAATAACATTTTTATTAAGTATAATTCCCACGGAAGCCAGAGTTTCTGATGCTTCATATCCCGTTATATTCTTGTTTGTAAGATCGATAAGGAAGAGATGATTATCCGTGCCCCCCGAAACAATCCTGAAACCATCGTCTTTGAGGCAGTTACAAAGCACCTTGCAGTTTTCAACTATTTTTTTTGCATATATCTTAAATGCCGGCTGCAATGCTTCTTTGAAGGACACAGCTTTGGCTGCAATTATATGCATGGAAGGTCCACCCTGAGTTCCGGGAAAAACAGATTTATTTATCAGACTAGAATATTTCTTATCAGCAATAATGAGGCCTCCTCTTGGACCTCTTAGTGTCTTATGTGTTGTAGCTGTGGTGAAGTCTGCGATTCCTATTGAAGTTGGATGCTGTCCGCCAACTATAAGCCCCGCAACATGTGCGATATCTGCCATTAGAAAAGCTCCAACCTCATCTGCTATTTCTCTGAATTTTCTATAATCTATAATTCTTGAGTAAGATGAAGCTCCTGCGATTATAAGCTTGGGTTTGGATATTTTCGCAAGCTTTCTTACATTTTCATAATCGATCATTTCAGTTTCAGGATCCACACTGTAAGTATAAATTTCAAAGTATCTTCCTGTTAAGTTCTGCTTGTGTCCATGTGAGAGATGACCGCCATCTCTTAGGTTCATGCTTAGAATTCTATCGTTGCAGTTTAGAACCGAAAGAAAAACAGCAGTATTGGCCTGAACGCCGCTATGCGGTTGAACATTGCTGTAATTTGAATTAAAAAGTTTGTTGCACCTTCTGATTGCCAAATCTTCAACTTCATCAACAATATCACATCCTTCGTAATATCTGTCTCCGGGATAACCTTCTGCGTATTTATTGGTCAGTATTGACCCCATTGTCCTTATTACTTCCTGAGAAGTAAAATTTTCAGAGGCAATTAAAATTATCTGGTTTTTCTGTCTTTCAAGTTCTTTTATAATTATCTTTTTCATTTCAATATCTATATATTGATCCGAAGTATGATTTTCATTCTTATTTACCACAGGAATTACCCCCCTCTTCAATATTGGTTATTTTGTTTATTCTCCTTAAATATTTATCTTCACTCTTAGGATATGTTTTAAGAAATATGCCCGTTATTTCTATGCATTCGGAAATTGTTAAAAATCTTGCACCCAGGCATAATATATTTGCATTGTTATGCTCTCTTGCCAGACGGGCAGTTTCCAGGTTCCAGCAAACAGCAGCTCTTATACCTTTGAATTTATTTGCAACTATGCTCATACCAATTCCGGTACCGCAAATCAATATACCTATATCTGCTTCACTGCCGCAGACTTTTTGCGAAACTTTTGCACCAAAATCAGGATAATCAGAACTTTCAGTGTTGAAAGTACCCACATCTATGACAATATGATCAAAAGATTTCAAATAATCTGAAAGCTTTACCTTATATTCAAATCCGGCATGGTCGGCTCCAATTGCTATTTTTATGATGGCTCCTTTTAATTGAAAAGATAATTAAAAATAATTATTATATTTTCTTTTATTAATTTTGCAACCTTAATATAGACATCTGCGGAGCGCCCAAACGGATCTTCGATATCTATGCTTTGAGGGAGAATAATTGACTGAACACCTGTAGTTTTTATTATTTGCAGCTTTTCATTTATAGCAGAAACAGGTTTTAAATGTTTGGTGTTTTTGGTATAACCAATATTATCTTTTTCAAATAAATAACTGTTATATGCCGGCTTGACAGGATAATTCCTGCAGATATTGCTGGCTTGCGATGTGCCCCTTTCCATGGTTTTTCTGCTGTAAATACTTTCTGATTGAACATATAAAATAATATTCGAAAGTTCGAGCAAATTAAAAATTTTCTTTTCATCAATTTTGATAAATCTTGAAATAATATTTTTTTTATGGGAAGTTGCCATTGTTATTATTAAATCAGAGCTCCTGATTATTGATATATCAATTTGCTTGGGTTTAAATTTTATATTTGGAATTTCAAATATATCCAGAACCCGGTAGGTATTTGCAGGAATTTCGGTAAACATGACTTCGGTACCGGCGCTGCTGATACTGACCTTATCTTTGGCGCTTGGATATTTTTTAAAATAGACAGTCTTTAAAAGATGTGTTGCAATTGCTTCTGCAATATAGCTTCTGCATGTGTTGCCGCTGCAAACAAAATTAATATTGATTATATCCTTTTTTTCAGCTTTTTCAGTCATGCAAATCCCTAAAAATGTTAAAATAATTTTTCAAATATCTTATCATATTTTAGCGCACCTTCTCTGATTAGAACAGGCTCTGGTCCCGCAACATCAATAACGGTAGAAACAGTTCCGGATAAATCCGAGCCGAGGTCTATAACAAGATCGGTATTCTTTCTAATTGCTTCAGGTATTTCTTTAATATTTTTAGGAGACAGAGCTGTCCCGGAAATGGTCGCACTTGTTGATACTATCGGTCCGCTCAGCTCAATTATTTTTTTTAATATTTCCAGCCCATCAAGCCTTACTGCAATTTTTTCATTTCCCCCTGCAATAAAATTATCTAATGAATTATTTTTTTTAAAGACCAGTGTGAGCGGTAGGCTGTTTTGTCCGGTCCAGTAGTTTTTTATGAGAATATCGGCAATTCCGTTTATTTCATCTGCAAGCTGCAAAAGTGAATCGATTTTGGATATAAGCACGATAAAAGGAAGATTTTTGGGCCTTTGCTTGAGTTTATAAATCCTTTCCAGAGCATTTTTAATAGTGTAACTGCAGCTTAAGCCATAAATTGTGCTTGTAGGCAGTATTATAACCTTGCCTGCAGAAATATATTTTGAAGCAATATCGGCTGCATCCCCGGAAGTTCTTTCTTTACCATTTAATCTGATAATTTTCATTCCCGTTTATTTAAATTTAATGCATTTTATTATTCTTTATTAATTATTGCGGAAATTAATTAACATTGTTGCCAGGGATTAATTTTATAAGATTTATTTATTGAAGTATATATCCGCATATAAGGTAAATTAGGAAGCATCTAAAATTTAGTGATAGCAATAAAGGAAAATTTTAAGAGCCATGATGGGTATTGATAAAACCATTCGAAGGCTTAAGCCGGCATGGTTCCTCCTCCGGGAGGGGAGCTGAGCCTGAAACTGAGCTGGCTTTTACTCGCTGGGGAAAAGCCAGCGTGTTTTTGAAATACCCATCATGGCTTATCAATTTATTTTTTATCATGAAATTTTAGATGCTAACCATAAATTATTTTTATTATTAATATGAAAAAATATTGCTATAATCATTGTGATGAAAAAAGCAATAAATTCAAATTAAAATCATGGAAGATCGTATGGAAGAAAATAAACGGCCAAGCTGGGATGAATATTTTGCAGCGATTACGAAACAGGTGGCAACCCGTTCCACATGCCTGAGAAGGAAGGTCGGGGCAATAATAGTAAAGGATAAAAGGATCCTTACAACCGGGTATAACGGCGCTCCCAAAGGAGTAAAGAATTGTATCGAGAGAGGTAAATGTCTAAGGGAAGAGCTCGGAATACCTTCAGGTCAGAGGCACGAAATGTGCAGAGGACTTCATGCTGAACAGAATGCAATAATACAGGCTGCATATCATGGAGTCAATATAAAGGACAGCGTATTGTACAGCAATACCCAACCATGTGTGCAGTGCGCGAAAATGATAATCAATTCAGGAATCATAAAAATTTATTATTTTAAGGATTATGCTGATGAGCTTTCACTGGAGCTTTTAAAAGAAGCAGGGGTGGAACTCATCAAGCTTGATTTTGAAGATTAATTGAAAGTTAATAAAAAATTTGAAAAATAAAATTATTGCATATATAATTTAAAAGTATTTTTAAGCTGGCATTAAATAAAACAAGCTTCTAAATTAAAAAATATCATAAAGCTTAATAAAACAGCATAATAGAGAAAAACGTATTTTTTAATGGAATTAGATTTAATTCGGATAAAAAAAATATCAATAATATCTCTGGCAGCCCTTTTTGTAATTGAGCTGGTTTGTTTTTTTATTACATCACAACAGATATTTCTTTCAATTTTAATAAGCGGAGTACTGACTTTTATTTTCTTCATAGGTACATTGTTTTTTTATTTCAGAGCTTACAGAAATAAATCCCCCAATATCCTGAAATATATATTACCGATCTTTGCTGCAAAAATTGCGTTTTCCGGTTTGGCATTTTTCTTGATATACAGGTTTGATTATATAAATATGCTTGGGTTTCTTTTTTCTTTTTTAATCTTTTTCACAATCTTTTTCAATCTGGAAATTTTTTTAATTTATAAAAAGGTATTATTCTATAGAAATTAGGAGAAATAATTGGTAGTAATAGAACACTTTTTTCAAGAAGTTATTATTCCTTTAAAGATTGGCAGTTTTGATATTTCTATTACGAACGTCACAGTTTCAATGTTTGCAGGCGTTGGAATTTTTTTGATTCTTTTATTGCTTCTTGCAGCCAGACCTAAAGTTGTCCCCGGGAAAAGACAGGTAGTTGTTGAAATGCTTATAAATTTTGTCAAAAAAGGAATGGTATATAACATGATTGGCCCTAAGGAGGGAGACAAATGGTTCCCGCTGGTTGCGGGAGTTTTTATTTTCATACTTGCAAATAATATGATTGGGCTTATACCCGGGACTTATACTCCTACTTCAAACCCGGTTGTTCCGCTGGTGATTGCATTAATAGTATTTCTTACTGTACATATTACTAATCTGGCTAAAAATGGAATTAAAGGCTATTTACGTACATATGCGCCGTCTATTGTACCATCCTGGATGTATGTTATTGTTGTGCCCATTGAAACAATTGGCGCCATTGCCAAACCTTTCTCGCTGTTTATCCGTCTCATGGCCAACATGCTGGCAGGTCATACAATATTGTATGTAATACTTGGGCTGATTAATTATTTTAAAAGCTACTATATTGCAATTGCAGCTGTTCCCTTTGCACTCGTCATGACAATTCTTGAATTATTTGTTTCGGCAATCCAGGCATATGTATTTGCAATACTTACGGCTTTATATATTGGTGAAGCAGTTCATCCGAAACATTGATTGGTTCGGATGAATTTTTTATATTGATTTAATAGTATTATTAAAATAACTTTATAAATAACTATCCTATTATTAAAAAAGGAGGAAATAAATGGATCCAAAAGTAGCAGCGTTACTTGCAGCAGGATTTGCTATGGGAGTGGGGTCAATAGGTCCTGGGCTCGCTATAGGTAATCTTGTCGGCAAAGCACTGGAAGGAATAGCAAGGCAGCCTGAAGCCGGCGGGCAAATTCAGACCGCCATGTTTATAGGAATTGCTTTTGCTGAGGCAATTGCATTGTATGCTTTGGTAGTGGCATTCCTGCTTATATTTGTTGCGTAGTAAAGAATATTTGTTACGAAATTAAAAAGATTTTATTTTATTCATTTTTTTAAAAAGAGGTGTAAGCAATTTGGAAGAAGTACTAAAAATATTAAATCCCATGAGCAGTACTGTCTTCTGGTCAATAATAGTATTTGTTATCCTGATGGTTGTGCTATGGAGATTTGTCTTCAAACCGGTAAACAAAATGATAGTAAAAAGGCAGGAAGAGATTCAGGAAAGTGTAAATAGTGCAGATAAACAGAAAGAAGAAGCTCAAAAATATCTTGAGGAGCAAAAACAGGCTCTTGACGATGCAAGAAAAGAAGCAAGACAAATTTTAGAAGATGGTAAAAATACTGCAAGAAAAATTAAAGAAGAAATAGAAGATAAAGCTCATGAAAAGTCTAAGGTGATGCTTGATGCGGCAACTGCAGAGATTAAAGCGGAGAGAGACAGATCTGTTGCTGAGGTAAAGAATAAAATGGTTGATATTGCAATGGCTGCCACGGAGAAAATAATTGCAAAAAACTTATCGGAAGAAGAACACAAAAGATTAGTTGAGGAAAGTCTTCAGGAAGTCGGGAAAATTTAAAATTGGGAAGAATAAAAGAATCAATAGAATTCAAATCAAATTATTATGCCCAGGCAATTTTTAATATTGCCAGAGCTGAGGATATTGTTGATCAGACCGAAGATGAGTTAAGACAGTTAAAAGACGAAATAACAAATAATCTCGAGCTTAAAAAAAATCTTATGGATCCTTCAATAGAAAATTATGAAAAGATTAAAATTATACTCGAAATTTTAGGCGACGATGCAAATAAAGCAATAAAGTCTTTTGCTGCAATAATGATACTTATGGATGCAGTGAATTCCATTGAGCAAACTTACAAGGATTTTGTTGAGTTGGCAAACCAGCTAAAACGTCAGGTTTCTATTGAAGTAATCAGTGTTATTGAGCTTTAGCT
>JAMCQQ010000389.1 GCA_023379515.1 Actinomycetota bacterium | reverse complement strand
ATCTGTGCATTTTCTGATCCCACACTAACAACAATAAAACAGCCGAAAAAGTTAATGGGTAAAACAGCGGCAAATTTGCTGCTTGATATTATTGAAGGTAAAAAAATAAGGAATAAAAATATTGTTCTGGAAACTGAAATTATAGAAAGAAATTCTACAGGACCTCCAAGGAAAAATAAAGACGTTTATAAAAAATAAATTAAATTGAAAAGGGGCCTCTAATGTCAGATATGATACAGCAATTAAAAGATATTGTATTAAATTTTGATATAGACAACGCAGAAGCTGTAGCAAAAGCTGCAATTAATTCAGAGCTTGATCCGGTTCTTGCAGCAAACGCACTTACAGACGCAATAAGAGATGTGGGGGACAGATTCGGAAAAGGAGAGCTGTTCCTTCCGGATCTTGTATGTGCGTCAGAGGTGTTAAAGAAGGCCTTTCCGATAATAAATGAGGCAATAGAAGCCGGCGGCGGCAGTCAATCATCTCTTGGTAAAGTTGTAATAGGAACAGTTTTTGGTGATATTCACTCAATAGGCAAAAGCATGGTAGCAACACTTCTTTATGCTGCAGGCTTTAAGGTAATAGATTTGGGAATAAATGTTAAAAGTGATGATTTTCTGGCTGCCGTAAAAGAGCATAATGCAGACATACTTGCAATGTCAGCTCTTCTTACTACAACTGCAATGGAGCAGAAAAAAGTAATAGAAGGATTAAAATCTGCCGGTCTCAAAGATAAAGTAAAAGTTATTGTTGGGGGAAGCCCCATAAATCAGGAGTTTGCTGATTCCATAGGAGCTGATGGATATGGAGCCACCGCCCCCGAGGGTGTAAAGATTGCAAAAAGGCTGATGGGAATTAAATAGGAATTGGATGAATATTTGACAATACACTAGTTGAAAAAGGAGAAGAAATGCAAAACGGGTTTAAGAGAACTTTTGAACCGGTTAAAATTCTTACTGATAGCCATATTGAACAAATACATACAGCTTCCTTAAATGTTTTGGATGAGGTCGGATTTAAGTATGAATCAAACAAGGCATTAAAGCTTCTTGAAGAACATGGCTGCAGAATTGATTATAAAACCATGATTGCAAAGATATCCCCAAGCCTTGTTGAATGGGCAATAGCTAAAACCCCATCAAGTTTTTATTTAAAAGCCAGAGACCCTGAAAAGAGCATAAGACTCGGAGGGAATACCTTGTATTTTATGAATTCAGCAGGGGCAAGATATGTAGATATAGATACCGGAACAGTAACAATGCCGACAATGGAGCAGAATAATATTGCAGTTCTGATATCTGACTCACTGGATTCAGTGAATGTCTTTCCATCATATACCCCTTATTTTGAAATAGAAAGTATTCCACCTGTTATGTCATGCCCGGTTTCATGCGCGCAAAGGCACAGATTCTCTACAAAGCCTTCCAGGGGAGCGCAACCAAGCGATTCATTCATATGGGAAACACAAATTGCAAAAGCGGTTGACGCTCAGATTATGGGTTGTGTAGAAGGCGCTGCACCGCTGTCTCTTGCGGAAGATCCATGCAATGCGGCTTTTTACTATCTTGAAGCTGGTTTTCCAATTTATATAGCCTCAGGTTCAATTATGGGTGGTTCACATCCGATAACTATAGCTGGTGCATCTGTCAGCCACAATGCAGAACTTCTTGCAATTATAGTTTTGCTCCAATGTATTAAACCTGGCGCTGAGGTTATCGCCAATAATTTTGTTTCGGCAATGAATATGGCAACGGGAGATTTGAGTTTTGGTACTGCAGCGATTGCAATGCATCAGATGGCATATAATCAGATATGGCATTCACTCTACAAGATACCGGTAAACAACACAGGATCAGCATTCTCTAATGCGAAAACAATTGATTACCAGCTTGGTGCAGAGAAGCTGCCTCTCGCAACATGTTCCGCTCTTTCCGGCGCCAACTTAATTGTCTTTCATGGTGGTGTTACAGCAGAGCTCGCTTATAATCCTGTGCTTGCAATTATAGATGATGATGTAGCTAAAGCACTTGGCAGAATAATCGAAGGTTTTATTGTAAATGATGAAACAATTGGACTTGACGTAATAAGAAATGTTGGTTCAAATGGTACATTTTTAAATACCAGACAAACGAGAATTATGTGGAAAACCGAAGATTATGTGCCCGGAGTATTCGATAAAACTTCATATCAGGAATGGATAAATTCCGGTAAAAAAACAGTTATTGACAGAGCAAAAGCAAGATATGAAGAAATTCTTGCTACCTATAAACCTGTGCCGGTAACTCCGGAGCAGGATAAAGAAATTGACAGGATATTAAAGGAAGCAACTGAATATTACAAGAAGAAAGGCCTTATCTGAAATTCAAATTAAACATATTAAAAGTCTTATGTTCAGTTACATTATAAAGAATAAATATGAGGAATGATATGCAGATATAGAATGATATTGACAAAAAAAATGTAGTGTGATATTTTTAAGAAAATCGTTTTTCTAAATTTTTTCATATAATTTGTCTTAAAAAATGCTTTATATATCTTTTTAGATTTAATGAAAGGAGGATCTAATATTTAAACTCATTTTAATAATACCGTAATAAATAAAGGAGGTAAAATGAAAAAAGTGAAATTGCTCTTAATTCTGTGTCTTGCAACAGCCATAGTGTTGTCCCTGGCTATTTTGCCCGGTTGTAAGGCTGCAACAACTGAAACCACTGCAGCTGCAACAACAGCAGCAGCTGAGACAACTGCAGCAACCACTGCAGCAGCTGAAACTACAGCGGCTCCTGCAGGTGCTTACGATTACTATGAAAGAATGAGAGAATCAGCAAAGAAAGGTGAAGCATACCCTGATGCACCTGCAACTGATCACACACTAGCTTTCACAAACATCATGGGAGGTATTCCTTTCTGTGAGGCTGTATGGGCTGATGTTCAGAAACAATGGGGTCTGGCTGGCGGCGATCCGGCAAATTTATACTATGCTGATAATCAGTATGACGCAACAATCGGTCTGAAGAATGCAGACATTATGTTAGCAAAGAATCCTAACGTACTTATTAACTTCCAGTTTGATTCAAAAGTTAACAGCATTATTTCAGTAAAATTTGGTGCAGCTAATATACCGATTATAGCCGTTGATGTTCCAACTCCAAACGCTCCATTCATGGGTGTTAACAACTTTGCCGTATCTTATATGGCTGGTGAAGCAGCTGTTGCAGAAGTTGAAAAAACGGGTGGAATCGATAAACTCGATGCTATAGTTTTATTGCAGTTCCCGGCTGGCGGAGAAGTGTTAATGCTAAGGTCCGAAGGTTTCTATCAGGCATTTGTTGATAAATATGGTGCTGAAAAAGTAGATCCCAAGGTTCAAAGAGCTGATGGTGGTGCCGGTGAAGCTGAACAGGCTAACAAGGCCATGACTGACGTTTTATCAAAGATTCCAAATGCCAAGACTATTGCAATGACCTCAATCAATGAGGAAACAATGAGCGGTGCCCTTGCAGCTATACAAACTGCAGGAAGATGGGATCCCGCAAACTGGTTTATAATTACCATGGGTTGCGATGATGTTGGTAAACAGCAGATCCGTGATGGTTTAATAGACGGCGCTGTTGCATTCTTCCCGGAACACTATGGGGAATATCTTATACCCGCATCTGTTGCACTAATGAATGGAAATGTTGTTCCGCCATTTATGTATGTTGAAAATGTAATTATTACCAAGGATAATATAGATCAGTACTATCCGCAATAATAACAAGATAGTTATGGCTTATAAAATGAACTTTAATTATTAAAAAATTGAGGGGACTAATTAAAAAATTTTAGTCTCCTCAATTTTGTATATTAGGTGGTGATTAGGTGTCAAAATATGGTGGAATTGTTTTAAGAATGGAGCATATTACAAAAACATTTCCGGGTGTTGTAGCTTTAGATGATGTATCTATAGACTTAAATAAAGGTGAAGTGCTTGGTATCCTGGGAGAAAATGGCGCCGGGAAATCTACGCTTATTAAAATTTTAGCAGGAAACTATATTAAAGATTCCGGTGATATTTATGTAGATGGACAAAAGTTTGAAATAAAAGGTCCGGCTGAGGCAATGGCTTCAGGAATAAGAGTTATTTATCAGGAATTAAATACTTTAAACAATCTTACCGTTACGGAAAATATATTTATTGGTGAGCAAATCATAAAAGGACCCTTTAGAATCGTAGACTGGAAAGCAATGACAAAAAAGGCAAATGAACTGCTCGATACTTTAAATGTAAAACTTGATCCGAATACAATTATCGGAGATCTGACTGTTTCGGAAAAGCAAATTGTTGAAATAGCAAAAGCAATATCAAAAGAAGCAAAAATACTTGTGATGGATGAGCCGACTGCCGCATTATCTGAAGAAGAGACTCAATCACTCTTTAAAATAATTAAAACGTTAAAATCAAAAGGTGTTTCAATTATATATATTTCTCACAGGTTAAAAGAAATTTTTGAAATTACAGACAGGGTAACAGTTCTTAGAGACGGGAAAAAAGTAGGCTCATCTAATACCACAAATACAAATGAAAATGAACTTTAATTATTAA
>JAMCQQ010000388.1:6305-12903 GCA_023379515.1 Actinomycetota bacterium | reverse complement strand
TTAAGAGCTTCTTTAAACTAAATGAAAAGATACTGATTTTAAATAAAGCAGTATCTGGAAGTGGCGGAGTTGCTGCAGTTAAATATGCAATGGACTTGGCAGGTTTAAATGGCGGTAGTCCAAGACTACCTCTTTTTCCATTGCAAGACGATATTAAGAAAAAGATTAAAGAAGCTCTTAAGAAAGTCGAACTAATATGAAAAAAGTTTTAGTTGCGGAAAAGGTAAGCGGTAAAGCTCTGGATATTATTAAGGAAGTTGCTGAGATCATAGTCGCTCCACAAGCTGATGTGGAAAAATTTAAAAGGCTTATCAAATATGTATGTGCGGTTGTGTTGGATACGACGATTAAATTTTCACCTGAAATTATGGATTTGGCTCCTCAATTAAAAGTAATCAGCCGAACAGGCGTAGGAGTAGACAACATTGATATAGAGGCTGCTACAAAAAGAGGGATTTTAGTATTGTATACTCCTGATGCAAATACAATTACAGCTGCTGAACACACTGTAGTTTTGATAGGTGCAATTGCAAAGCAGCTGGTATTTCTTGATGGCGAGTTAAGAAAAGGAAACTTCAAAACAGCAAGAAGGTTATATCTACCCGTCGACTTGGATGGGAAAACACTTGGTATCATTGGGTATGGAAGAATTGGGAAAGCAGTTGCTAAAAAGTGTATGAATGCATTTAACATGAAAGTTATTGCGTATGATCCTTATTTAAATGACAGTGATTTCCCGCAAGGCGTTATCAGATGCAATTCAAACAAGCAGGTGTTCAGTGAAGCAGATTTTGTTTCGCTTCATGTGCCACTAAATGATGAGACTAGAAATTATGTTAATGAAAGTTTACTTTCATTAATGAAACCAACAGCATATTTGATAAATGCTGCAAGAGGCAATATTGTAGACGAAAGTTATCTGGCAAAAATGTTAAGAGAAAACAGACTTGCAGGGGCAGCATTTGATGTACTTGCCAACGAGCCTCCCTTACTTACCGACGAATTACTGAATGCGCCGAATATCATATTAAGTCCTCATAGTGCTGCGTTAACCCAGGAATGTACCGTAAGGGTTGCTATAGAAGCAGCTAACGGTATTGTTGATTACCTTAATGGGAAAACTCCAAAATTTATATTCAATAAGGAAGTTTTAGACAACCATATATTTAAATAGAGATGATGATATGGAAAAAAAATATGATTTAATTAGCTTTGGCGAAGCAATGATAAGATTTAATGCACCTGACCATGCTAGGCTCGAACAATCGAGCTATCTTCAGATGGCTATTGCAGCAGCGGAATTGAATGTTGCCGTAAACACCTCAAAACTGGGGCTTAAGACTGCATGGTTTTCCAAGCTTGTAGAAACATGGTCGGGGAATTATATAATCAATAAGGGCAGGGAACATGGGGTTGATATGTCTGGTGTAATACTTATACCCTTTGATGGAATGGGAAGAGTAAGAAATGGCTTATGCTTTCTTGAAATTGGTATAGGTCCCAGGGCCAGTAAGCAGATTTATGATAGAGGGCACTCGGCAATTAGTCTGATTAAATATGGTGATATAGAGTGGGGTAAAGTACTTTCACAGACAAAATGGTTTCATACAACTGGTATTACAACTGCAATTTCTGATAATGCAGCCAACGAGGCAATAGAGGCTTTAAAAACAGCATTCCCCGACCATGTTTCTACAAGCTTCGATCTAAACTTCCGGTCAACATTATGGAGTTCCGAAAAGGCTAAAGGAGTTATGAAAAAGGTAATGCCATTCATTGATGTAATTATTGGAAACGAAGAGGACTTTGAAAAAATGCTTGGAATAAAAGCGGAGGGGGTAGCGGGATCTTATTCAGGTCTTAATGCTGAGAGCTATAGAGCAGTAGCGGAAAAGGTAGTTAAATCGTATCCTGATGTGCAGGTGGTGGGAACGACTTTAAGAGACGTAAAAACTGCACTTCTTAATAACTGGCAAACTGTAATGCTGCACAAAGGGGAATTCTATGTATCTAAGAAATATGAAAATCTTGAGATACTTGATAGGACTGGCGGCGGAGATAGTTTTGCGTCTGCGCTTATTTGCAGCATTATTGAAGATAGAGCTCCCCAGGAAGCAATTGAGTTTTCTGCAGCTTACTCTGCACTTTGTCATGGTTTTCTCGGTGACTGGAATTGGGCGACCAGGGCTGAAGCTGAAAGCGTAATGAAGGGTGAAAGTGCACGGGTAAAACGTTAAGTAATAAATGGTTTACTTATTTAAATTATTAAATTTTTGGAGGTTAATATGCCGACTTAATCGAAGATTATGTGATAGAGAGAAAAAAGAAAATCTAGCAAAGGTGGCATAAAGTTTAATAAAAAGCATTGATATGTATATTAATTATAATAGATTATATTTCCTTTTGAAGACTTTAAAAAAATTGTTAGCAGCTTAAAGGTATAATATTATTATTTATATAAATCAAACATACGAATAAACAATGAAAACACTTGAAAAAGCATTTAAAATTATTGACCTAATTGATGAATATAAAGAACTAAAGTTTAATGATGTTATAAGGCTTACTGCTTTTAAGAAAAGTACTGTACACAGGTTTTTAAGTTCTTTAATAAAGAATAAATATATCACCAAAGACAAATTAACCTCTAATTACAAGCTTGGGCTAAAATTTTTAAATGTTTCATCAAAAATATTATTAAATTTAGATATAAGGGAAAGAGCTGAGTTATATTTAAATGAACTCAATAGTATTACTGGTGAGACTGTTCATCTTGCTATGCTAATTGATGATGAGGTAGTCTATATTGATAAAAAAGAAAGCAATAAGTCAATAAGATTGATTTCAAGGGTTGGCAAAGTAGCTCAAATGTATTGTACGGCAGTGGGTAAGGCAATACTGGCCTTTCAAACTAAAAGTTTTATAGAAAAAAAATTAAATATTATTGAATTTATTAAATTTACTAAGAATACTATTGTAAAAAAGGAGGAGCTACTTTTAGAATTAAAAAAGGTAAAAGAACAGGGGTTTTCTCTTGACCAAGAAGAAAATGAGGAAAGAATTTGCTGTATAGCTGCACCAATTAAAGATTATACCGGTAGGGTTATTGCAAGTATGAGTATTTCTGTAGCTAGAATCGGAACAGATATAAAGGAATTACTAAATCATAAAGAATTATTATTAGAAAAAACAAAGTTAATTTCTGAAAATTTGGGTATGCCAAAAAAGTAGTGTAACAGCTTGAGCTTGTTGCCTAAGCTTCAAAAATTGCTAGCAAAACTAAACTTTTCTTATATCATTTTTTTACAAATCGCATAATAACAGAAATTGTCTTTAAAAAACTTTATTTTAAATAAAGCGATTATTGATAGTAAAAAGATTATTTTTATTACATATTATTCTATTCCAGAAAGAGCAATAAAAAGTCATGCTGAAAAAAATTGAATGCTTCATTCAACCATTCAAACTGGATGCAGTCAAAGATGCCTTAATTGATGCAGGAGTTGAATCTTGATGGAAGTTATGATGACAATTTATATATCAGCAGATTTATTAGGTGTTGATACAGGTGAGGTAGTGCTTGTTACAGGTGGAACATCTTCAAGAGCTACAAAAGAGACTTTCGAAAAACCGATAGATTCGGTTATAATTGCTAAAATTGATAAACTTATTTTTGAAAACAGTGAGATTGGCACCTACTAGGATATTTTTTATCTGGGCTTTTATTGATATGATTACGGGTGACATAAATAATAATAAAAATCAAATTCTTTTACAAAATAATAGATATTTTAATTCAGCATTAGAAATAATCAGTAAAACAAATTTTGCCAGTATTGATGATGGAAAATTTGAATTAGAAGCGGATGATTTTTTTTATTTTTTAATTACATATAAAACCAAAGAAAACATCAATGAGGTATCAGCAGAAAGTCATAGAAAATATATTGATTTACATTATATAATTTATGGAGAAGAGGTAATGGGTTATTCAGGTTCTGCTGAGTCAAAGCTTATTACAGTAGATTATAATGAAGAAAAAGATATTGAACTATTTAATTGTGTTTCTGGTGAAAATTTCTTTATTTTAAGAAAAGATATGTTTGCGCTATTTTATCCTTATGAAATTCATAGGCCTGGTCTGAGCAATAAAGAAATGAGATCTGTTAGAAAAATGGTATTTAAAATAAAAGTAAAAGAGTAATTATTTAAATAGGGGAAAATTATTATGAGTATTCCTGAAGGCGTAATAGTTGCAATGTTGACACCATTTGACGAAAAAGGCCCGATCTAGGGTAAATGAGTCAGAAGTCAGAAAACTTGTAAATTTCTTAGTTGATAAAGGTATCAGCGGAATTTTCCCAGTTGCATCATGCGGGGAATATGTCCATATTGATATGTCTGAAAGAAAGTTTCTAATTGATGTTGTGGTAGATGAGGCAAAATCAAGAGTGGATATAATACCAGGAACAGGAGCAACATGCTATCACCAGTCAATTGAGCTTGCAAACTATGCAAAAGAAAAAGGGTGTTCTGCTGTTGTGCTGCACGGACCATACTTTTTTAAAAATACAGAGGATGCCATTGAAGGACATTTAAGAAAAGTAGCCGAATCCGTAAATATTCCCATTTTTATATATAACATTCCTTTTTTTGCAAACGAGGTCACGCCATATATGGTTGAAAGACTTGCATATTTACCAAACATTGTTGGAATAAAAGACTCTTCCGGCAATATGATAAATGTAATGAATCTTTTGGAGATGACACGAAAGGTGAAGCCGGATTTTAAGGTCCTGGTAGGTGTTGAAGAAATAATGCTACCTGCACTTCTGATGGGAGCAAAGGGAAGCATGACTGCTATGGCAGGAATTATGCCTGAATTCATGGTAGGAATCTGGAATGCTTATATAAATGGTAATTTAAATATTGCTTGCAACCTGCAGTTTGCAATTCTTCCGCTTATAAGGGAAATGAAAACATTTAATTTTCCTCAGGGATTTAAAGAAGCTCTTGATTTGAGGGGAATAAAAATGGGTCCTCCAAAGATGAACTATCCCCCTGAAGCTTTATCAACACTGGCAAATCTTAAAGAAAGACTAAAGCTTGAAATGCAAAGTCTTCTTGATACGTATTTTGCCGGTACTTTTTTAAATTACAGGGGAAGCGATAAAGAAAGTAAATTGAATTATCCTCAATTGCAGCAAAAAACATTAACAGAAAAAAAATACTCGGACTGCATGCTTTGCGGAATGTGTGTAGGTAATGCTAATAGTATTAATAAAGTTTATAGTAACATAGATCCTGCAAAAGATATTAAAATTAATGATGACTTGATAAAGGAAATTGTAAAAAAAATAATAAGAGGACTGTAAAGAATATCATTAAAATAATCAAACTCAATTAAGCTGACTATTTTATAGTCACTCTAAGTAAATTTTTTTATTTTTTATTTGGCTTTCAACTATTTTCAATATACATAATTGTATATTTATGCTATTATGCTTTTATGGATAAACTTCCTATAAAAAATTGGCCGGAAGAAGAAAGACCCAGAGAAAAACTTGTAAAATTCGGTAAAGAACATCTTACCAACTGCGAGTTGCTGGCAATAATAATCGGAACGGGATGCATGAAGAATAATCAGAGCTATTCTGCTCTTGACCTTGCAAGTAATCTGATTTCCAAACATAAAAATCTAAAAGAAATACTCGATTTATCGATAGCTGAGCTCTCAGAAATTAAAGGCATAGGTATAGTAAAAGCTGTGCAGATACTTGCATCTTTTGAACTCGGCAAAAGAGCAGTTTCTGAAAAAAATGGCAATAACACAAGCTTTCGTTGCAGCGAAGAAGTTGCCAATTATTACATACCCTTAATGAAAGACCTAAAGAAAGAACAGTTTAGGGTAGTTATGTTAAACATTAAGAATAAAATCACGAAAGAAATTTTAATCTCACAGGGTTCGCTGACCTCAAGCATTGTGCATCCAAGAGAGGTTATTTGTCAGGCAATCCGTGAATCGGCAGCTTCCTTGATTTTCATACATAACCATCCCAGTGGGGATCCTGAACCTTCAATTGATGATATAGAAATAACCAGGCGTTTATGCAAGTCTTGTTCAATAATAGGAATAAATGTTCTGGATCATATCATAGTTGCTGAAAATGGCTATTTCAGCTTTAAGCAGAAAGATATGCTGTGAAAAAATGTGAAAACTCTCCTTTTCACATTTCAAAATTTGCATAAGAGAGAGAAAAGACCTATACCAGACAAAAATCTTTAACTCATGATGATATTAGTTGAAACAATTTGACTTATAAAATGATTTTTAATAATATAACCATGCTAGATTTTTGAATTTATTTTAAAGGGCCCATAGCTCAGCTGGTTAGAGCAGCGCACTCATAATGCGGAGGTCCCTGGTTCGAATCCAGGTGGGCCCACCAAAACTCTGAAACTTAGGATCGGCTCTCCACCAATTAGGAGGTAAAGTATCTATAATTATTCCTACCACTTTCTTTTACCTGGATAAATTTAAGGAAACCAATGATAAATATGGACATAAAACAGGAGATGAGCTGCTTGTTTTTGTCGG
>JAMCQQ010000388.1:5783-6295 GCA_023379515.1 Actinomycetota bacterium | reverse complement strand
TATTCCTACCACTTTCTTTTACCTGGTAAAGTGCCGTATCTGCTTTCCTAAATAAAGTATCACTGTCAATTCCATCATCCGGATAAAGTGAAATTCCCATACTGATGCCAACACCTAGCTTGTAACCTCCAAGAATAAACTGGTCCTTAAAAGTTCCAAGTATCTTTTCTGCAACAGTAGCAGCATCTTCTCTATCATTTATTTCAGTAAGCAGAAGCAGGAACTCATCCCCGCCAAATCTGGCTATCGTATCGTTCTTTCTGAGCATGTTTTCTATTCTTTTACCGACAAAAACAAGCAGCTCATCTCCTGTTTTATGTCCATATTTATCATTGGTTTCCTTAAATTTATCCAGGTCTATTAGTATGAAGGCGAACTTTTTATTATGCCGTGCTGCATTTGCCATCGTAAACTTCAACCTCTCATTAAATAAAATTCTGTTTGGTAAATTTGTTAACGGATCATTGTAAGCTAATTTTTCAATTGCCCCCTGCATTATTTTTCTTTCTGTA
>JAMCQQ010000388.1:0-5705 GCA_023379515.1 Actinomycetota bacterium | reverse complement strand
GTAAGGTCGCTTCTGATACCATTTGTATTGCCTTTATCATCCACTTTCACCTGCGATGAGACGAGAGCGGGAAAAGTAGTGCCATCTCTTTTTAATATGAGATATTCAATACTTCTAAGCTTCTTGCTCTCCATTACTTTGTCCATTCCTTCTTCAGCTTTTTCTAAATCCGCAGTAGCAAATATATCTTTAGTATAAATTCCTTCTTTAATGTCCTTTTTAGCATAACCTAAGGTTTCAAAAAAAATTGTATTTGCAAATGTTATTTTTTTATTTTTATCAACTTCAATTACAATCTCCGGCAACAACTCAACAAGGTCCTTAAATTTCTTTTCACTATCCTTCAGCAGCTGCTCTTCAGATCGCAAATCTGCAAGCATCCCATTTATGCTTTCTGCAAGGTCTGTAACTTCATCATTACCCAGACGTGGTATTGTTGGTGTTAATTCTATCTCACTGGAACCGACATGATTTTTCCCGATTTTTGACACTTCTTTACTTAACTTTGTAATTCTGGATAATATTATTTTCCTTAAAAAAATGGTTATTAGGATACAACTGATGGCAGCTGTAATTATAAGAATTAAAATGAACCTCCATGTGGTAATATTGCCTTCAATAAACAAATCTCTTGGCGAGGTCATACGCATTAAAAGAATCTGATCCCCGTTAATACCACTGAAGAGATAATAGGCGTCAAGTTGATTGTTATTGATATATTCAATATCGATATTATTTCTTAAAATAACTTCCGGTTTAGTAAAATTGTTTAATATGCTCCCTAATTTCAATTTTACTTCAGGATCATTTACATTAAAAAGATTTACAGGATATTGATTAACCAGAGAAAAATCATTTTCGAATGACTTATCAATGTACCTGCCCATTACTAGGGTACCATTTGGAGATCCATCACCATTAGTTTTCAGTATAGGTCTGGTGGCTGCTATGACTGGTTTGCCATCTATTACCAGCACCCCCTGATTTTCAGAGGACTTACTGTATTGTTCAGAGGCAGATACCTCTTTCACAAGAGATTCTTCGAAGGATTTTGTGGGCTCCACGCGTTCCCTATTCTCAAGATCTAATGCATATATATATTTTATTTTTTTACTGGTATCAACTAATGCAATGAAGTTTATATCAAGGTTATCCAAGGTATCATTGTCAAAATTTGAATCAATATAATCGGGATTGTTATTTGCCATGAAAGAAAAAGTGTCATCCCAGATAGCGTAATCCTCTGCACTGATTGCAATTTTATCAATTTTGGCAGCAAATACATTTTTTGCTTGTTCGATATTCTTAATTGTACCTTCTTCTTCCAGCTCGATATAATCTTCCATCATAATGAATCTGGAATGTAAAAATAAAACCAGGACTATAAAAGTAAATATTGAAGCGATGATAATAACTGTTTTTCTAAGAATTCCCATTTTTATTCTAGTCATGATCGTATAAATATTTTTTATTTTGAATAAGTGTTATTAATTATTTATTTCTTAAGATAAATATTTCTATGATAAATTTGGTCCATTAATGTTATAATATTTTTATTAATTTGAACATATTCTCAAAAGAATACCAATTAATGAAATTTTTTACAAAATGATCCTTAAAGAGCTCACCACAGTATTTGATACGATTTTTTATAAAAACCTGGCACTGGACTGGGATAAGACAGGTTTAAGAGTTGGAAATATTCAAAAAGATATAAGAAAAATATTAGTCACTCTTGATCTAACCGATAGTGTCATTCAGGAAGCAATAAGAGCAAAAGCTGATTTGCTTTTGTCACACCATCCCTTATTAATGGAGCCAATAGATTCATTTCTGGACACAAGTAGTCCTGGGGCAAAAATACTCGAAATTATAAGTAATGGTATGGCCGTATACACTGCACACACAAATTACGATATCATGCCTGAGGGCTTAAACATGATATTTGCTGAAAAATTAGGGCTCACAGGCATAAAATCTGCTTATCTTGAGCCTGTGTGCGGGATCGAGCCGGCACGGAGGGTTGAGCCGGTGGGTGAAACCAAAGTCCAACCCTATGAAAAAGCTCCGAAAAAATCAGCTCCTGACACATTCGGAAGTGAAAATAAATTTACCGAAGGCGGTCTTGGAATAATCGGTGAGCTGGATATACCGGTGAAACTTCCCGTTTTTTTTAAAAAAGTAAAAGAAAACCTGCAGATCTCGGGTTTTAGATGGATTGCAAACAATATACCGGACGATACACCGGGCAGATTACAAATGGAATCTGCAATAGTTAAAAAAATTCTTGTATTAAATGGCAGCGCAAACTCGTTTGCACAGAGAATTGCAGTTACTGATTTTGATTGTGATGCAGTGATAGTGGGGGAGCTTAACTACCATAATTCTCTTGAAATTACCGAAAGCGGGAAAATTATTATTGAAATCGGTCATGGTGACAGCGAAAAATTTGCTGTTGAAGGGATGTGTGATATTCTTAATAAGTATTTTAAAGAAAATGGCATAAAAGATATTGAAGTAATAAAAAGTAAAGAAGGCTACAAATCCTGGAGGTATTATATTGGATGATGCAAGTTATGAAATAACACGCCTTGTCGAGCTGCAGTTGCTTGAAAGCGCTATCCTGAGAAAGCTTAATGAAATCAATGTACTGAAGAAAAATGAAAAACTGCAAAAATTGCAGGAGGAGCTTTCCAAGATCAATCAAAAACTGGAGCTTTACGAAAAGGAACTGGCGGAGCTTGAGCATGAGCGCAAAAAACTTGAAGATATGATTACTCTCCAGAATGAGAAAATAAAGAAAAATGAAGAAAAACTTTTCAGCGGAACAATAACCAGTGCCAAGGAGCTTTTGAATTATCAGGAAGAAATCAAATTTTTAAAACAAAACAATGACAGCGTTGAAAGCAAGGCAATTGAGTTTATGATATCCATCGATGAATTAAAACCTAAAATTAAGGAGATTGAAGAAAACACAACGCAGATCAATTCCGGGATTGAAATGGTAAAAAAGGAAGTTAGTGAAAAGATTAATACGATTAACGATGCAGTTAAAAAACTGAAAGAAAAAAGGGCGGCAGCAATTTCTAAAATTCCCAAAGATGCCCTGGCTAAATATGAAGAAATAAAAGCTAAAAAAGGCGGTATTGCAGTTGCGGTTCTGAAAGATAAATTTTGCGACATATGCAACATGGAAATACCTTCCGGCGAAGCAGAGAAGATAAAGGATTTGAATAAGTTTCATAAATGCCCGCTGTGCGGCAGAATGCTCATAATATACAGGAATGAAATTGATGAAATTAAAGCAGGCATTGAAAATTGACAAGCACAATCATGGATTTGAATTTTGAATATTTGAGAATCTATTTTGACGGAGGCTCAAGGGGAAATCCGGGACCTTCCGCAGTTGGTGCTGCAATATATGATAAAAACAGCAACCTGATTGATGAATTAAGCGAATGCATCGGTGAATTTACCAATAATCAGGCGGAATATCTTGCTCTGGAAAAAGTGTTGGATCTGGTTTTTAAGAAATATAAAACCAAATACAGCATCAGAAAAATAATTCTTTTAACTGACAGCAAGCTTGTTTACAGCCAGTTAAAAGGGTTATGGAAAGTCAAGGATATAGACATTTTAGAAATTTTTAAGCGGGTCGTAAAAAAGCTTAAAGACTATGAAACGGTTGATTTGAGACTTATTCCCCGTGAAGATAATACAGAGGCAGACAAGCTTGTAAACCGGGCATTGGATAAGAAAGACTGGCTGTTTAATGCAGATTCTGAGATAAATTTTGGTAATGTCGATGAGTAAGGTTAATTATTAAAATTGATATGCCAGGATAATAAGCTAAATTGATGTGTAAAGTTAGTGAGTAAAGTTAATAAGATAAGATATTCCTGTTGATAAGCAAAAATATTCTTATATCTCCAAAGAATAAACTCTCCAGGTCATCGATTTCTTTCCCATCTTGAACAATGGGTTAATTATATCGAGATTGATATCAGCCAGCTGAGATCCGGAGCCATGCGTAAAACCAAGATCTTTGGCAGTTTTAAATGTCCCGTAATATAGCTTCGAGTCGATGCCTGCTTTTCTGTATTCTTCTCTTACGCCAAGTATCATGATGCGCAATCCGGCAAATTTTTTCTCTTTTAGACGGGTTTTTATTATTTTGAAAATATCCAGATCTCTTTTTAAGTCTCTGATGCTGAAAAATTTTTTTGAGGGAATTGCCGGATTTTTTCTATCGTACTGTTCGATTATTTCATTTATATCAGGCACGCTTACAGAAACCCCGATAGGCACATTGTCCTTTTCGACGATAAAAATCAAATCTTCAATCGCAATTGTCTTAATGCCTACTGCAAGGGTATCAAATTCTTTATCTGTCATTATAACCTGCTGCGGATGATGTTCTGTGTTCCAGATGTCATTGTAAAGGTCCCTGATTATTTTTATTTCACTTTTCATATTGCCAATATCAGCATTTCTTATTGCAAATCCTGCCGTAGATGAGTCTCTTTTTGTTCCATTGATCCTGCCCATTATTTTTTCAATCTTTTCCATATACCCGTTTGCGATAATTGCATCTGTATTCATTGCGTACCAGTCATTTTCTTTCTTGAACCCGTATTCAACAAAGAAATCAGAATAATAAGGGGCACTATACGGTTCCATAAAATAAGGCTTGTTTTCAAAACCTTCAATAAGGCAGCCTATTTCACCGGCGGCACTAAATTTTGCGGGACCGATGATCTTATTGCATGAGTTTTTCTTTAAGTAATCTCTTGCCGCATCTATAAGTTTTAGTGCCGTATTTTTATCTTCAACTGATTCAAAAAGACCAAACCCGCCAGTGTTCTCTTTGTGCTGCTTGTTGTAATTATAGTCAACGAATACCATTATTCGGCCAAGTGGTTTTTTATCGGAAGAGTATGCAACAAAATATTTTATCTGTGCATGATCAAAAAAAGGATTTCGGGTCAGGATACCGGGAAACCGGAAAGATGTTGGGTTCAAGTCTGATAATTCCTGCAAAAATAAGGGAAAGATCTTCCTTGACTGACTGCTTTTATACCAGTCTATATAATAGGGGACCACTATGAATTCTTTTAATTTATTTAATGAAACACTGTTAAATTTACCTGGGACATATTCGCCCAGATCTTTAATTATAATATTTTCCATTAATTAAATTTTATCTATGTTCCTACCGGAGCATACTGAGTTAGACCGTATCTTATTTGGCTTTTATTCAAATATCTGTTGCTATTACCAGATTAGTGAAATCTCTGTCTGGATAATAACTGCTCAATGATACTTTTAAATCCGGTTTTTTACAATACAGATAGGTTGATATAGATGAAGATGGAGGGCACGTGTGCAGAATTATTATAAAATATGCAGTTAAAAGTCATTTTTGGTATAATTTTATTGGAGTTGGTTGCGTAGTCGCGGGAGCAACGCAAGTTGTTTCCGAGGAAAGTCCGAGCTCCGCAGGGCAGGATGCTGGGTAACTCCCAGCGGAATAAGATGTAAATCTTATTTCAGCGCAAGTGCAACAGAAAATATACCGCCAGGTTGTTTTAATTAATATTTTTATAATCTGGTAAGGGTGAAATGGCGAGTCAAGAGCTCACCGGCAGCCTGGTAACGGGCTGGCCTGGTAAACCGCATCTGGAGCAAGGCCAAATAGGGAAGGT
>JAMCQQ010000387.1 GCA_023379515.1 Actinomycetota bacterium | reverse complement strand
CATATTCTTCAAATACTTCGAAGTTTTTGCTTGTACCCGCAACTGTGCTCGGAGCATCAAATTGGTAGATTTTTACATCTTCGTAGCCGTTTGCTTTAAGATTTGCTGCCAAATAACCAAGCCCTAAATTCTGGTATACAAATGGAACTTTGATAAATTGATAATAGGGTGGATTACATAAGATGATCTTGT
Organism: Actinomycetota bacterium; assembly: GCA_023379515.1. The sequence continues at coordinate 3,296 of JAMCQQ010000387.1, read as the reverse complement.
AGTTTTCCTTTTCTTTGAATTCTTGCTCTGCCATTTTATTTTATTGCGATAAAAATAATGCTCATGCTGCAGCATAGACCCTTAACGAATAACTATTTAATATGGCCGTACATGGTTAATTTTTACAGATGTTGACCACAATCGGATTTTAGCATTCAGCATTTCTTTGTCAACTGTGTATTTAAATTTGTTAGCACCTAAAATTTCGTGATAAAAAATAAATTGATAGGCCAGGATGGGTATTGAGAAAACCATTTGAAGGCTTAAGCGGGCATGGTTCCTCCTCCGGGAGGAGAGCTGAGCCTGAAACTGAGCTGGCTTTTACTCGCCGGGGAAAAGACGGCGTGTTTTTGAAATACCCATCATGGCTCTTAAAATTTTCCTTTATTGCTATCACGAAATTTTAGATGCTTCCATAGATTTAAACCGGAGCTGACTCAAAAAATGTATAAAAAACTTTAACTTGTCTGTAATTAGCTTGATTAAAATGTTATAATACCGTTCATTATGCAGGACGTACACGAAGATTATTTGCTTTCCCGTAAAAGAATTTTTAGTGCAACTGTAATTGTTATAATCGTAACACTCCTTTCCAAGATATCAGGATTAGCCAGAGACCAGGTAATGACCGGATATTTTGGAATGAGTTATGATACAGATGCATATACCTGGGCTTTTTTCATCCCAAACCTTTTTAAAATACTTTTTGCAGAATCATTGATTATTGCGGCTTTTATACCCATTTATTCTTCTTATCTAAAGGAGGAAAAAAAGGAAGAAATCGGGATTTTTATAAATTCCGTCACAAATATAATGGTTTTGTTTTTTGTCTTTATTTCACTTATAATTTTTATTTTTTCACCGCAGATAGGCGTCCTTTTATCAGGAATTGCAAATAATCTTATGGATATCAATAAATTTGTTATCATGAGCAGGATAATGTCTTTTTCCGTACTTATGCTCAGCATGTCAGGGTTGACCACCGGTATTTTAAATTCTCATAATATTTTTACAATGCCTTCCTTTGCGCCTTTTGTATTGAACATCATGACTATTCTTTTTGTTGTACTCTTAAGCCACGGGCTGGGTATTATAAGCATTGCTATCGGGACAATGGCAGGGTCAGTGATGCAGCTTGTCATACAGATTCCACAGCTAAAAGTTTCAAAGGTAAAATATAGTTTTAAAATAGATTTTAAAAATAAAGCTGTCAGAGAGATTTTATCTCTTATGTTTCCCATACTTTTAAGTCTTGGTGCAGTCCAGATAAATGTCGGCGTCGATAAGTTTTTTGCTCTGGGCCTGGGTGGAGGTAATACTACTGCTCTCGATATTGCCTGGAGGGTTACAAATCTGCCTTTCGGGATTTTTAGCGTTGCTGTTATTACTGTATTATATCCGCTGATTTCAAGACAGGCGGCCGCTGAAGATATAAAAGGAATAAAGGAAAGTTTTTCCCTTGGCGTAAGAGAAATGGGTTATATAATGCTTCCTGCAATAACAGGACTTATTATTCTAAGTCACCCCATAATAAAATTATTATTTGAGCGTAATAATTTTACATCGGCCGACACAGTAAAAGTAGCAACAATAATTATTTTCCAGAGCATAGGACTTATTTTTTTTGGCCTGCTTATAATTTTAAACAGAATTTTTTATGCTTTTAAAAATGTTAAGACTCCATTAAAAGTTGCACTTGTTTCAATTCTCATAAATGCATTGCTTGACTGGCTGTTTATTAAATTTTTAAATGTTGCAGGCTTGGCGCTTTCAACCTCGCTTGTAGCTGCATTCAATATGCTGGCACTGATTTTCATACTCCGGAAGAAAGTCGGTTTCCTTGGCGGGAAAAGGATAGCAAAATCATTTGGGAAAATGCTGCTTTCGTCAGCAATAATGGGGGCAGCAATATACTTTGTATGGTCCCTTTTGGAAAAGTACGCATATATCAATCTTTGGTATCATACAATCATCCTCCTTCTTATAATAATTATGGGGGTAGGATTATATATTCTTTCTACATATATCTTCAAAATGGAAGAAATAAAGTTTGTTGTTAACATGTTTAAAAAACTTAAAGTAACCAAAAAAATAGAATCGGTGCCAGATGACTGATAATAAATTAATCAGGAATTTTTCAATAATTGCGCATATAGATCACGGCAAATCTACTCTTGCTGACAGGATACTTGAGATGACTAAGACAGTGAGCCATAGAGATATGCTGGATCAGTATCTTGACGACATGGATCTTGAAAGGGAAAGAGGTATTACGATAAAAGCGCATGCAGTCAGGGTCCTTTATGACTGTAAGCTTGATAATAACCGGTATATCTTTAACCTTATAGATACCCCGGGCCATGTTGATTTCAGCTATGAGGTTTCAAGGAGTCTTGCAGCATGTGAAGGTGCAATACTGGTAGTTGATGCAACACAGGGGATCCAGGCACAAACCCTTGCAAATGTATACCTCGCACTGGCAAATGAGCTGGAAATAATACCGGTCGTTAATAAGATAGATCTTAAAAGTGCAAGGACCGAAGAAGTAAGTGAGGAGCTTGGAAGCATATTGGGAGTTGAAAAGAGCAGAATTTTGAAAATCAGCGCAAAAACAGGGGAGGGCGTATCGGAAATTCTTGACAGAATTGTGATTGATATTCCGCCTCCTGGAGGCAGCATCGAAAAGCCGCTGCAGGCTTTAATATTTGATTCGCAATATGATTCATATAGAGGAATAGTCGTCTTGATCAGAGTTGTAAATGGTTTTATCGATACCGGGATGAAGATAAAATTTATAGCTGAGAATACTTTTACAACTGTTGAAGAAGTTGGTGTGTTAAATCCAAAAATGATAAAAAAAGATCAGCTTGTTGCGGGTGAAGTCGGATATATAATTACCGGGATTAAAGAAGTGGGAAATATTGTAGTTGGCGATACTGTCACCAGCGCCAAAGATTCTTCAGAAACCAGCCTTCCCGGATATAAAAAACCAAAGCCAATGGTTTATTGCGGATTGTTCCCTATAGAAGGGTTGCATTACGAGGAATTAAGAGATGCGCTCGGCAAATTATCTTTAAACGATTCTTCGCTTGATTATGTTCCTGAAGTTTCAAATGCGCTTGGTTTTGGTTTCAGATGCGGATTTTTAGGACTTCTTCATATGGAAATTGTAAAAGAAAGACTGGAAAGGGAGTATGGTTTAAGTCTTCTGACTACTGCGCCCAATGTTGCTTATAAGGTTATTAAAAGTGATGACGAGATGATTGAAGTTAAAAAATTTATCAACGCTGACATTT
>JAMCQQ010000386.1 GCA_023379515.1 Actinomycetota bacterium | reverse complement strand
ATTGGGGAACTGCATTTTGTTGAGACTGTTCTGCACTTGTTCCTTCATCTATAAACGGACCTACAAATTCAATGTCAGGATATTTTGCTTTTATTTCTGCCATTATTACATCAAATCTTTCCTGCATTGGTCCCTTGTCGGCTATTGAACCTATGCCTAATTTAAACTTCAATGGTTTTCCTTCTTTAGTCCTTAAATCTATCAACCATTGCAGAAACTCCTGAGCCATTGCTGTAAAATTAATCCCGGACGTAACATCATAAGGCCACGATTTAGGTTTTACCAGCCAACCTGATGTAAGACCGCCGTCCTGATGGAATTTTGTAAGCATGTCTCCTTCACCTAGTTCAAAAGGTAAACCCATAATACCTGTAGGTTTTGTTGAAATACTTGTTTCCAAAGATTTCAGCATTTTATCTTGGTCAAAAGATGATGGTCCTGAAAATTCAATCTTGACATTTGGTCCAATTACCTCAGCAGCTTTCAAGGCACCAGCAGCACCATATCCCCAAACTGCAGTTCCCCAATAACCCCAGAAAACATAACGCTCCTGCTCTTCTGCCACAACTGATGTTTCTGCTGCCGTAGTTTCTGCTGCCGTAGTTTCAGTTGCAGTTGTCTCTCCTGCAGTTGTCTCAGTAGCCTGTTTCTTACAACCACTTAGAGAAAACACTGCTATCATTGAGATACTGATTGTTATAACTAATAACCAGATTATTATTTTCTTCATTTGTTAACCTTTCTTAAAAAATAACATTTTTTTTTGTATATCATTGTAGTAAAATCTACGAGAGATTTGTTATTAATTATGATTTGCCGATGTACTGCCTATAACAAATCTCATTTATTTTCATAAACCACCTCCCTTTATAAATTTATTTTCACCTACCTTTTATTTCTTAATCACCTCCTTTATATTGCGCCAGTTATCATAGAAACTATTTTATGGTGAAGCTCTTCACGTCTTGCTTCAGCATTACTGCAGTCTAAGTCTCCTGCTCTCTCGCCATGCCTTAGTACTATTACCCTGTCTACTATCTTAAGTATATGGTCAATATTATGTGTTATTACTATAATTCCCTGTACATGGTTTATTGTCTCTTTAATAAGATCCAGTACTTTTTTGGATTCCTGTACTCCAAGGGCTGCCAATGGCTCATCCATTATTATTACTTTTTTACCCCAGAATATTGATCTTGTTATTGCCACAGCCTGTCTCTGCCCCCCAGACATTGTCTCAACCCTCTGGGACAGGTCAGGCAGGTTAATTGATATGTTTTTAATTTTAGCAGTTGCTTCTTTTCTCATTCTTTTTGTATCTGCAAAGGCAAGGATCCTTCCTGCAGTTCTTGATTTGTATTCCCTTCCTACAAATATATTCTTTGTAAAGTCAAGGTTATCAAACAGGGCTAGATCCTGGTATATCGTTTCTATGCCAAGATTAAATGCATCTCTTGGCTGTTTTATGTCTGCAGGTTTTCCATCTAGGTAAATTTCTCCTTTGTTTGGAAGTACTGCTCCTGAAAGTATTTTAATCAGAGTTGATTTACCTGCACCATTATCTCCAAGTAGACCCAGTATCTCACCTCTTTTTAGCTCGAAGTCCACATTGTTCAGTGCAACTACAGCACCGTACAATTTAGTTAACCCCTTAGCCTGGAGTATGTATCCATTTCCACTTTGCATATAATCACCTGCTCATTAACTATATATATTAATTTCTATATATATTTATATTAATTTTTTTATAATAATTATTATTTTTGTTTATCTGTAATTCTATTTACTATCTAAAAAATGTATTTAAATCTTTAACTTTTAAAAATTCTGTTTTATATTCTTCAGGCTTTCAGCCTTATAATTCTTTCTTTATAAGTCATAGTATCTATAAAAACTACAATAATTAGAATTAAGCCTATTGCTACCCGATTCCACTGAGGGTCCAACTTCATAAAAACAAAAGAATCATAAACCATTGCCAGCAGGAACAGACCTAAAAAAGTCCCTAATATTGTACCTTTCCCGCCCCTCAAGCTTGCTCCACCAATTATTACTGCAGTTATTATAATAAAGGCAGAGTCTTGCCCCGTACTTTGAAAAGAGGCTTGATATCTAGATGAAGCAAATATACCCGCTATGGCTGCCATTGTACTTACCATAGAATAGTTAAACATCTTGATTCTTTTCACATTTATTCCAGAAACAACCGCCCCGACTTCATTGTTGCCAATAGCAAAATTTTTTCTAAAATATACATTATTCCTTAGTAAAACATCGAAAATAATTAGCAAAAAAATGGAAAATAATATTATAGTAGGAATACCTAATATACGATATCCTGCTATCAATGCATATGTTTTCCGATCTATATAAATTTCTATATATAACAGTATATAAATAAAGGCTTGAATAATAAAATATCCGGAAATTGTAACAAAAAATGGATTAATATTAAGATAAGATATTATACTGCCCATTAATGTTCCAATCGCAAATCCAATAATAATTATTAAAAAAATGGCTAAAGGAACAGGTAAATTCATATTCACTACAAATATCCCGGCAAGAGCACTGCCAAAACCTATCATTGTACCGGCAGATATATCGAAACCCCCGGACACAAATAATACTGTCATAGCCACAGCAACAATTAAATTTATAGACACGGTATAAAATATTCCCAAAATATTACCAACCTTGGTAAAATTTGGAAATATTAAAGCAAAAATTATAAATAATAAAATATTTATTAATAATAATATTGACTCTCTAATTTTAAAAATATTCTTTAATACTTTCATGCTAAATATATATCTAACAATTTTTTAATAATTATTACTCTTTTTTGCTAACTTCCTAATAATTTCATCAGAAACGACTGCGAATAATAAAATAAGGCCAATAATAATATTAGAATAAAATGGATCTATAGCTGCAGCATTTATACCATTTTCTATTGTTGCTAATAAAATTACACCTAAAAATGTTCCTATTATTGAGCCATATCCACCTTTTAAATTACCGCCGCCTAATACAACAGCAGCTATTATAGAAAGAGATGCCATTGGGTATGCAGAAGTGGCAGATGTATTACCTATTCTGGAAGCTTTTAAAATAGCTGCTACAGCAACCAGTATAGAAATAAAAGTAAAATTAAAAATTGTTATGATATTAGTCTTAATTCCTGATAATTTTCCTGTAGATTTATTACCTCCAACATAAAAAATCTGTCTAAAAAAAACATTCTTACTTAAGAAAATATAAGAAAGTATGAGTATTACAATCATATATATATTTAAAAGTTCAACATGATAGATTTTTGTACTAGCTATTTTTTTAAATATTTCAGGAAAATTCCCAAAACTGGATGATGATAGACTTATTGCAGCCTTGCTGGCATAAGTAATAATATTAGGTAAACCCCAGAAAACAAACATTGCTCCCAATGTAGCAATAAATGGGTTAATATCTAATTTCGCAACTAATAAACCTATTACTAATCCATCAAAAGCACCAACTAATAGTGTAACAATTATTGCTATAATAAAATTAACACCACTGGCTAATTGCCATCCTAAAATAATTCCAAGAAAACCAAAATGTGTTCCTACTGAAATATCAAGATCTCCACCAATTAGCAATACTGTCATACCTATTGCTATTATTGTTTTAATTGATACATCGGCAAATAATCCGGTTAAATTATTTAGTACTAGAAAATTTTTTGTTAAGGAACTAAAAGTTATAATAACTAGTATTATAATTAATAATAAAATGGATTCTCTTTTTAATAAAATTTTTTTAAAATTCATTTTCAAAATAATTTAGTCAATTGAGAATAAGCTTTAATTTATTTTGGCCGAATGGTTGAACCGTTTATAAATATTATAAAATTTTTTTTTAAATGTCAAATTAATTGTTGTAATTAAAAAATATTTTCATTAAAATCTTGATATTTTAAAATTTTTACCTGAGTATTTTAACCGCGTTTATAATTTTTTCTAATTTATGCCTGTAATATTTAAAACTTTCCCAATCT
>JAMCQQ010000385.1 GCA_023379515.1 Actinomycetota bacterium | reverse complement strand
TATCTATCACATATTAAAAGAGCGAGATAGTTATTTTTAAAACCCGTTTTGGAATACATACATTCTTTCTTAAATTTCCGATTGACCTTGTTATTGTTTCAAAAAATAAAAAAGTTGTCTTTATTAAACAATTTCTAAAGCCTAACAGGATTGTCTTTTGGAACTTTAGATATAATACGGTAATTGAGTTACCCGAAGGTTTTATAAAAAAATCAGGCATTAATATAGGAAGCATATTAAAATTTTAAGTTAAGGCGTTCTTTCTCTTATTCTATCCCAGTATTCTCCTCTTCTACAAAGCTTATCCTGGTCTTTTGGATTTTGAAGCAGCATTTGTACTACCCGTTCTAGAAAAAGCGTATTTTGTGATCCTTTTACTAAAATTATATCTTTTGGCTTAATTACTTCAAGAATTGTCTTTTTTGAAAATGTAAAATTATCAAAAGAATAAAAAGGAAAATCATTCATTTTTAAAACAGGAGCTATATATTCTTTAGATAAAGGTCCAATAAGTATGGCAATATCCAGAGTCTCTAAAATTTTTACGGCTACTTTTTCATGCAGGACTTTACTCATTGTTCCAAGCTCGCGCATATCGCCGATAATACCCACTTTTCTCCTTTGTTTACCTATTTCTTTTACATAAGACAATAAGTCCAAAATTGGGCCTAAAGTTGCATTATTATAGGAAGAATCAATAATTACCGTATTTTTGATGCCGTTAAAAACACTCATTCTTCCGCTTGGAAGAAAAAATCCTCTTTCCAACGCCTTGATTGCATCTTCAATTTCAATATTGAAAGCGTTTGCAGTGGCTATAGCAAAAACAAAGGAATAAGCAAAATGTTCCGGCAGGGGATTTGAGATTTTAAGAACATATTGCTTATTTTTAAACCTGAATTCAAGAATGAACTTACTGATAAAGTTTTTTATATTTTCTATATAGAAATCGGCATCTTTATCTATTCTTGATACGGTAACAATTTTTGATTTAATTTCATTTTTTAGTTTTGCAATATTTTTGTCATCTATATTTAAAACCGCAGTACCGTCTTTTTCTATAGATTTAAGCAGCAAACCTTCCTGTTCTGCGGTTAGGCTTAAAATATTCTTTTCTCTTTGTGAAGAATTTTCTGTTTTTATCAACGGGTCGAAATAAACGCTATGTTCAAAAGAAATATTGGTTAATATACCAATTTGCGGCTTAATAATTTTTAAAAGATAGGACATGTTTTTAGGTTCAACCGGACTATCAATTCCCATTTCGGCTATATAAACATCAAATTTTTCAGAATCAAACAAAACCCGTATCGGAGAAAGCATTAGTGCTTTTAACCATTCTAACTTCGTATAGTTTTTAATCTCCAGTCTTAAAATATCTAAAGGTATGCCTGTTTGGCTGTTTTTACCTCTTCCTTGTCTGACTTTATATTTTTCGCTAAAAATAATGTAAATAAAATTTGAAAGGGAAGTTTTTCCGCTTGCGCCTCCGACACCAATAATTAAAGGCTTTATTTTTTTAATCTTAAGTTTTGCAAAAAACCTTAAGTACCAGAAAACAAATAAAGCCAGGTAATTTTTCATCCCGTTAGAAAGCCCTCCTTTCGGTTCTTATTGTGAGTAAAAAAGGATTGATTTTTAAGTACATCTTTCTAACGGGATTCATGATGGTATTATAACTTATTCACCCTCCGGCGGAATACCGTAATATTCAAGGATTGATTTTGCAATCTTAAAAAATATAGGAGCTGCTGTTTCGGAACCATAAATCGAACTCTGGGGTTTATTAAAAATTACGAGCATGGCAAATTTAGGATTATCTGCAGGCGCAAAGCCGACAAAAGATGCTATTGTCTGATTAGGATCGTAACGCCCTTGAATTGGTATAGAAGCTGTTCCTGTTTTTCCGGCTATCCTGTAACCCTTAAGACGCGCCCAGGACGCTTCTCCTTTATTTACTGCATTAATCATAATTTCTGTCATTATTTTGGCAGTTTTGGCGCTTATAGGCGTATCAATAAGTTTTTGCGGGATTTTGATAATTGTCCCGTCTAAAGCTTCTACTGCTTCAACCACATGCGGCTCCATTCTTTTACCTTCATTTGCAATTGCAGCAATTCCTGTTAAAAGCTCAATAGGAGTTATTGATATTCCCTGGCCAAAACCGGTTGTTGCCAAATCAACTGCGTACCATTCATTTTTAGGTTTTAAGCCTGCTGAAACCTCTCCCTGTAAGTCAATTCCGGTATCTCTTCCTATGCCAAATTTATCTAAATAGGAAAGCATTCTGTCTAAACCCAACTTTTGAGCTGTAAAGACCATGCCCGTATTGTCCGAGCGCTGTATTGTTTCAATCATATTAATATCTTTAAAATATTTATTATTCCAGGTACGAATTTCATAGCCGCTTAAAGCAACCGGCCCCTGGCAGATATTACATTTTGTTTGCGGAGTTACTACTTCTGCGTCTAAAGCAGATGACATAACAATAGGTTTAAAAGTAGAACCGGGTTCATATAAATCTGAAATAAAAGGATTTTTATACAGACTCTCATCATAATCCTGATACGCCGTTTGATCAAATGCGGGAAATGACGCCATGGCAAGAATTTTTCCTGTTTTAGGTTCGATAACGCCAACCATTCCGGAAGCAGCAGAGTATCTTTCTATCCCTGCTTTCAACTGTTTTTCTACTAAAAATTGTATTGCCCTATCGATACTTAAAATTAAATTTTGTCCGTCAACAACGCCAAATTTTGAATTAGCTTTAGCTAAAATAGGTCTTCCTAATGCGTCATGAACCTGTATAGCCACGCCTTCTTTTCCTCTTAAAAGTCTGTCGTAATATCCTTCCAAACCAAAATAACCCTTATCATTTCCGCTATCATCTTTTCCGACAAAACCCAAGAGGTGAGCAGCCATAGAGGCTTCGGGATAAAATCTTTCGTACTCTTTATCAAAACCTATTCCCAAAAGGTTAATCTTATCTAATTTTTGCTTTGTCTCTAAGCTTACTCCTGATTTTAACGGTACCCAAAATTTATCCAAAGAAAGACTGGCGCTTACCGAAGCAATATCTAAATCTAAAATTGAAGCTAAAACACCGGCAACTTCTCGTTTATTACTAACCTCCTTAGGATTTGCAAATACCAAATAGGTAATTTTATTGCTTACGATTGGAAATCCGTCTGAAGTTTTTATTATTCCTCTTTGGGGCGCAATTTTTATACTTGTTCCGTATTGAGCCTGTCCCAAAGCCGATAACTCTTTAGCCTTTACGACCTGCCAATAAAACAGCCTTACAATTACAAGTAAAAACAAAAAGATTATTCCTATAAATACAAATCTGTATCTCCATGTCATTGTTTTATAGCAACCGAAACTTGACTGTTTAAGACAAAATTAGTTTTACTATCGGTGTATCCCAAATCATAAGCTTTTGAGGCAATATTTGTCAAAGAGGACAATGTATAAAGCTTTTCAGATAAAATGTAATTCTCAAGCTTATATTTAGACAAATCTTCCTGAACTTTTCCCAAAACTACTCCTGAAGTAGCAACACTGTTTGACACGAAAATTTTAACTACAGATAAAACAAGTATCAG
>JAMCQQ010000384.1 GCA_023379515.1 Actinomycetota bacterium | reverse complement strand
GCTGGGAGAAAAAGAAGAGTATTATATTATCAGGAAATACCTTTTTTAAATTAATACTTTTAAGCCAGATGAGATTTTTTATTAATTTTTCCTCGACGGCTTTTTTATTTACTTCAAATATATTTGCACCGATAGCAATGTCTGTTTCTTTTCTTAATGTATCCACGGTATAGTGATTATTATTTTTAAATATTATACTACTAATTTTAAAATAACTGCTGTTATAAAAATAATTAAATCCCCAAATAAGTCCCGTAAAAATTATAACAAGAATTAAGACCTTTATAAATACAATAAATCTCCTTTTAAATACTCTTCTTTTTCTCCCAGCTAAAATTTTATTATATTTTTTATCGGCAATTTCCATATTTATAACTTCAGGCTTGCATAGTTTAATATTATTTCAACAAGCAAATCATAATTCAACCCGCATGCGACAGCGGCTTTCGGAACCAGACTGGTAGGCGTCATCCCGGGAATGGTATTCACTTCAAGCGCGTATACCTTTTTATCGTTACCCATAATGAAATCAACTCTTGCATAACCGCTGCACCCCAGGGAGGAAAAACAGTTCCCGGCAATTTCAGAAATTTTATGAGATGTTTCAGTATCAAGCCGGGCAGGAACAATGTAATCTGTAAATCCGGCAGTATATTTAGCCTGATAATCATAGAAACCACTTTTTGGCTTTATTTCAATTATCGGAAGAGCCATAGCTTCGTCTCCGACAATACTTACGGTCAAAAGCTTTCCGGAAATAAATTTTTCTACAAGCACTTTGCTGTCATAAATCAATGCTGTCCCTACAGCTTCTTCAAGTTTTTTCTCTTCATTTACTATGGTTACACCTATGGTTGAACCTCCTCTGTTTGGTTTTACTATAACAGGATACCCTATCCTGTTAAGGACAGAATGTTTAATCTTTCTCATATCTAAAAATGATTTACGGGTGACCTCTTCATGATCCGGGGTTAATATGCCTTCACTGCAAAAAATTTTTTTTGTAAAAATCTTATCCATTGCGATCGCACTTGCAAGAACACCGGAGCCAGTATAGGGTATTTTAAGAAGTTCAAGCAGTCCCTGTACCGTTCCATCTTCACCATACTTCCCGTGAAGAGAGATAAATACAATATCAACAGATTTAAAAATACCCATTTGATTATCTTTGAAATCAATAAATCTGGCATCATATCCTGATCTTAAAAGAGACTCGTAAATACCTTTGCCCGTGGACAAAGAAACATCTCTTTCGGTAGAAATGCCTCCTGCAATTACTCCAACTCTTATACTGCTCTTATTGGATCTGATTTGCAGATTCTTAAATTTCCCCAATAAATTTTTTCTCATTTTAAAATCCTATCATCTTGACTTCGTATTCCAGCTCCTTGTTAAAACTGGTTTTTACAAAATGTTTTATAATTTTCGATAAAATCAATAAATCTCTTGAGGATGCACCTGAGTAGTTTTCCAGGAAATTGGCATGTTTATTTGATATTCTTGCACCGCCATAAATGAAATTTTTAAGACCGCATTTATCTATCATTTCTCCGGTCCTCAAATGAAAATCTTGAACATTTTTAAAAAAGCAGCCTGCATTTTTTGAGTTAAGCGGCTGTTTGGATTTTTTAATTTTTATGTTTTTCCTGATCTTTTTAAAAATCAATTCTCTTTCCTCTTTTTTACCCATCAGAATTATATCTGTCAATACTGCCAGATCGGCAACATGGAAAAATCTGTACTGGCAGGCATTTTTAATTTCAATAGTTTTATCTTCAACCTTATTTCTGTCAACTGCAACATACCTGATTTCTTTAAGATAATCATTAAAAAAATCATCATTGCCTCCGCTGTTTCCCATTACAGCGCCTCCTACCGTTCCGGGAATTCCTGCGAGGAAAGAAAAGTCATAACCCTTTTTTGCACAATTAACCATAAATTTTTGCAGACTGCAGGCCGCACCTGCTATTATTTTTTCAGTTTCCGCAAATTGAAGATAATTGAACCCTTTTCCAAGTTTTAAAACTGCAATGTCCATAAAGCCATCATTAAATAATATATTGGTGCCGCCGGCAATTACGATAAATTTTACAGAATTTCCTGTTAACCCAATAACAGTATCCAGCAAGGATTTTCTATTTTCAATCTTTAAAAAATAACGGCATCTGCCCCCGGTTCCAATAGATGTAATATCTGATACATTAAAATTCAGAACCGCGTTTGCTTTAAAATTTTTACCAAATGTTTCTTTTTTACTCATTAAATTATTTAATTTTTTAATAAATCATCAGTAACTCTGGTTATGTCTCCCGCACCCATCAGAAGAACCATGTCGCCCTTTCGTATATTTACGTCCAGATAATCTTTAACATCAGACAATTTAGGTATATAAGCTATCGTTTTATTAAAACCTTCTTCAATCAAGCTATCCACCAGCAATTTTCCTGTAACTCCCGGTATAGGTTGTTCGTCTGAACCAAAAACATCTGTTATTACCAGAATATCGGTACAGGTAAAGCTCTGACTGAATCTGTCATGCAAAATTGCCAGTCTGGTATATCTATGGGGTTGAAATACGGTAATAATTCTCTCTTTCTTTTCAAGAGCCGCTGACTCAAGAGTTGCCCTGACTTCCGTTGGATGGTGAGCATAATCATCAAAAATTGCAGCTCCGTATTTTTCACCTCTTTTTTCAAATCTTCTCTTTACACCTGTAAAATACTGTAAAATATTTATAGCTCTTTCCATATCTAAACCCAATCCAAAGCATACTGAAAGTGCTGCAAGGCTATTCTTTATATTGTGCAGCCCAGGGACATTCAATTTTACCGCTCTTCTGCTTAGACTGCCTCTGCTTTTAAAAACCAGGTCATAACTTGAAGCAAGATTTGAAAGCTTGATATTTTCAGCTCGCAAATCATTTTTAATTCCGGTTCCAAAAGTTATTACTTTCTCTTTTGTATGTTCCAAAATATCTTTTAAGTTTATTTCATCACCATTTATTACGGCAAACCCGCCCTTTTTAATATTATTTATAAATTTATAGAAGCTATTTTTCAACAACTGGAAATCTTTCCAATAATCCATGTGATCTTCCTCTATATTTGTAACAACCCCAACAAATGCCTTGTATTCTAAAAAAGTGCCATTGCTTTCACATGCTTCTGCAATTATAT
>JAMCQQ010000383.1:2004-2648 GCA_023379515.1 Actinomycetota bacterium | reverse complement strand
CCTCTCTGAATGCCCTGAAGTCAGAACGAAGACCCTCGAGTAAAACTGCTACTTCTCTGTCTTCCATCTTTAAACAGCCTCCTTTAATTTTGTGATAAATTTCTTTTAATCTTTTAAAATCCCTTTATTTAACATTCCTTTATCAACGTATGCCAAACCAAGATCGAAATGCGCCCCGGCATCATTGGGATTGTTTTCAACTGCTTTCTTTAGTCTTTTAATTTCGTTATTCATGCTTTCTTTATTTTTCATGATGCTTTCCTTGAAGAATAATTTTGCTGACAATTCTTTCTATAACAGACTCCCGCTTCCTTCAGAATAATGCAAAATAAACTACCCTGCAGCAAGGTGCGCCCCGACCGAACAGGAAGGGTTTCGCGAAGCTAAAAGCACGGGTTTTTTTGAAACTTCTTGACGAACGAAAGTGAGTTTAGAAGTTTTTATAAAACCCCGAGGCAATGCGCAGCTTAGAAGGTTCCGCAAAACCCTGATTTCAAGGATGAATTTGAGCGGAGCGAAAAAATTAGTCTGCAGGGTATCCCTTCGGGAAAGTTTGTTTTGCGGCATGAGTTGACTAAGAGGGTTGGGATTTGTCATTCTGAACAAAGTGAAGAATCTCAATCCGAGATCCTTCGCAATGCTCA
>JAMCQQ010000383.1:0-1927 GCA_023379515.1 Actinomycetota bacterium | reverse complement strand
AATCAATACGCTACAAAAAGGGATTTTAAAAGATTAAAAGAAATTTATCACAAAATTAAAGGAGGCTGTTTAAAGATGGAAGACAGAGAAGTAGCAGTTTTACTCGAGGGTCTTCGTTCTGACTTCAGGGCATTCAGAGAGGGTTTAGATAATGTATGGCATGCTGTTAATGAACTTAAAGATGAAGTGAGGGAAGGGAACAAATTTCTTCAGGCAATCTTAAGTGAACATGAAGACAGACTTCACAATCATGAAAACAGACTAACTACCATTGAAAAGAAAATAGCTTAAATCAAAAATTTTGCAAATAAAGGTGAAGCATGAAAGTAAAAGACATAATGAATAAAAATGTGCCTTCCGTGAAACCTACTGCCACTGTCAAAGAAGTTTTCAAGACAATGCTAAAGCACAATACTTCAGGACTTCCGGTAATAGATGAGCACGACAATCTGGTCGGCTTTATACCTGAAAGCAGTCTCCTGGTCAGGGGTAAAAGTTTTGGAGCCATAAAAGAACATGAAAAACATTCGGTTCACTTCGATTATCATGAATTTGTCAACCAGGAGAAAAGGCTTCACGGCTCTACTGCAGCCGACATAATGAATAAAGAAGTAATAACAGTTGATGAAAATGACGACATTCTTGAAGTTGTTGATATAATGCTGAGCAAAAAAGTCAGCCGTATGCCGGTAATGAGGCACAAAAAAGTTGTGGGCTTTATAACAAGAGCTGATGTGATTAAAGCAATCATGGACATGGAAGAAGAAATAGAGATTTCCGGAGAAGAGGAAGAAGTTACAGATGACATCATAAACCACAGAGTTATCGAAGCATTAAGGAAAAATCTTGGAGTGGCTTTATTAAATGTAAGGGTTAAAACCCACAACGGAGTTGTTTACCTTCAGGGACAGGTGCCGTCCGCTCACGACGCGAAGGCAGCCGGAGAAATTGCCGCTTCAGCTCATGGAGTAAAAAGTGTGGATAATGAATTGATAATTGAAAGACTGCTGGATTAACTCCCCCCTGCCCCTCTTTAACAAAGAGGGGTGACAGCTTACCCTCTTCCCCATCTTTAGCAAAAAGGGGGAATACTTCTTTATCTCTCCCATTAAATTTAGAGGTGGTCAGGTGGGGTTATCTGTTATGAATGAATTGCTTTGGAAATATAAGTTATATTCCTTATAAGCATCATATAGAGGATGCCGCAGATTAATCCGCCGGAAAGAGAGAGAACCCAGAGCCACGGAAGATAATAAATAATTCCGCCGGTTCTTGCAAAAACCAGGTAAACCAGCGCAACCTGCGTTAAATTGTGCGCCAGCGCTCCTATAATACTCACTCCTACAGGACCCAATTGATTAAACCTTCCAAGCAGTACCGCCATTACAAGAGTGCTAACAATGCCGCCGGAAAGCCCCATAAAAAATGATGCGCTTAAAAACTGTCCTCCCAGCATGCTTCCAAGGATACAACGTGCAATTGTTATGCCCAGTGAAATTCTGACTCCAAACAAAGACAAAGTAATCAATGTTACAATATTTGCAATGCCGATTCTCCAGGGAAGTCCAGTGGGAAAGAATCTATTTTCGATAAAATAAAGAACGGAGGCAACTGCCACCCATAGAGCAATAGAAGCTAATTTTCTCGTTCTAGAATGTAATGGCATCAACTTTTTCCTTTGATCCCGATCCAGATTTTATGCTTACGACAACTTTATTGGGAAGGCAGATTATGCTCTCCCCTCCCTTATCAATCCAGCCGCTTTCACTGCACCACTTGTCAGGACAGGGCGACTCTGTAACCCGTACCCTTGAATCCCTGACAATTATAACTGTTTCTCCAAGTGCGCCCTTTACTGTAATATCCTGATCCTGTAAATTGTATCTTTTCGTTTCTGTGGGAGTTTTTATTTCAATAAAGGGCGCAC
>JAMCQQ010000382.1 GCA_023379515.1 Actinomycetota bacterium | reverse complement strand
CTGCCCGACATACAGGAGAGGTCTATACACTTAGTACTTTTTTTACAGCAATAATAATGCTGGTGGGATACTATTGGGCAAGCACAAAAAATAATAAATTTTTGTATCTTTATTATTTTCTTATAGGTCTTAGTTTCACGAATCATCCGATATCGCTGTTTCTTGCCCTGGCTTTTATGATTTTTCCGGTCTATGTAGACTGGCACCAGGTATTTAAAATAAAAAAATTTTTTATAATACTTGCTCTTATAATTTCACCAAACCTGCTTTATTTATATATTCCCATCAGATCGCTTCAGGGATATGGAAATGTTACAACTTTCTCAAGGTTCATTAATTATATATCAGGGGACAGGTACAAGTCAGATTTCGGATTTAAGGGTTTTGAAATGTTAAAAAAGATGCTGTTGAGTTATATCGAATTGCTGAAGGGTGATTTTACGATAATTGTCCTGATTGTTTTTATCATAGGTCTGGTTTATCTGGCAATCCGGCAGAGAAAATATTTTATTCTGATTATTTCACTTATTGTTTTAAATCTGGTTCCGATTCTTTTTTATGAGAAAACTGCAACTCATTTTTACCTGACCACTATGGTTTGTTTTTTATGCGTTCCATTTGCCGGCGGACTTTACTGGATCAAAGAAAGTATTGCAGTTTTTTTTAATAAATATTTAAAAAAATTTTTTTCAAACAGGATTAAATTCCTGCAGAGTGCCAAAAGAACAGATGAGGATAAAAGCGCTCCCGCCAGGATTGATAATAAATATGTTATATTCAGGGCAGTTTTCCTGTTGATATTTTTTATGGCTATTTCGCTTTTTCCCATAAATCTTTTTGCCGCTAATTTTTCGAAAATGGATATGAGTAAAGAAACTTATGTTTATGATTACTGGAAAAGCATTCTTGAGAGTGTGAAAGAAAATTCAATAATTATATCAAATTCACTTACGGCTCATGTTCCAATCTATATTGATCAATTTGAAACGAAAAAAAATATAAAAATAATAAGAAATGTTAACCTTGATGATATAAAAGTGCTTGTTAAAGAAAATATAGGAAAGAATGATATATATTATACCGATGCTTATCTGCCGGATTTAAGCCAATATTATGGTGTCTCGAAATTTGGAGAAAGGTTCTATCAGGAGGGATTTGAGGAAAGCTTCCTTGTATATAAGATAAATTCAATCAAGGTTGATGCCGAAATATCTGCTGAAAAAGAAAATTATGAGATAGGTTTTGGAAGCAAGATTACAATTTCATATTTTATAAAAAATAACAGCACGACGGTCTTAAATATGAGCTCAATAGAGCTCAAGCTTCCAAAAATGCTGAAATTCATAGAGGTGGACCCTGGCTCTGACATGAAAAGTGCGCCGGGAATGGCAAAAGGGATATATATGTGGACAGCTGGCCCATACCCGGTTGAACCCGGTGGGCAGTATAAGCTGTCATTTTTGTGCCAGGCTGATGCAAAAGCAGAAGGAGAGATAGAATTCAGGATAACTGCAGGCAATATGTATATAGAGGGGCCAAAAGTAAAAGTGATAGTAAAATAAGAATATTTAATTAATAATATCATGTATTGTTTGAAGTCATTTTTTTATAATTTATATCCATGTTAATAAAAGGCAGAAGCATTGACTGACAAAAACAAAAATAGAAACAACAGTCGGATTATGGCAGCGGTGCTTGCCGCAGTTATTGTTATGAGCCTTGCATTTTATTTTTATTTTTTTTATTTTAACAATCGTGCTGCCGATAAGTTCCAAAGCTCCGCTGAAACTCAAAATTCCAACCCAACTCAAAACTCAGGCAGTATGGATTCTGACCAATTGGACCCAAATCCGCAAAATGCTGAAAATTTCAATTTAAATATTAGCGAAATAAGGATTGAAAAAGATATAAACAGCTCCGAGTTTATAGCTAAAAGCTCCGATATTTATGCAGGTGACAGGATAACTGTTGAAATAGTAATTAAAAACGAAAGCAGCAAGATGGCCGAAAATATCAGTGTCATAAGCCTTCTTCCGCAAAAGCTTGAAGATATATCGCCGGAAGAAAATTCGGGAGGTCTTTATGATCCATTAAGTAAAAAAATCTTCTGGGATATATCCGAAATTGGAGCCGGAAAAATCGCCACGATTAAATTCAGCGCAATAGCAGGAAAAGATTTTGAAGATGGGGAAAAGTTTACGGTTAAAGCTTCTGCTTTTTATGGTGATAAATTATTATCGGAAAAAGCTTCAGAAGGAATAATTGACGGGATTGCCGACTACAGTAGCTCAACAGTTAAAGCAAAAGATCTGAGCGGTGGAAAAATATGGTCCCGGGATAAAATAAAATATACAATTTTAGTTAAAAACAGTGGTAAAAAAGATGGATTTAATATTACTTTGAATTGCCCTGTACCTGTCGGTACGGGATACGTTGAAGGCACTGCGGAAGCTAAAAATTCTGACTTTACCTTGAGCCCGAATAAAAGCCTGCTAAAGTGGAAAATAGGGAAGTTAAAAAGGGGAGAAGTAAAAGAATTTTCATTTAATGTTTTTGTTGCGGATTATCTTACTTTTGAAACCGAAATTAAATCCGGTTTCTTTTTAGAAGCAGATGGTCAGGAAATAGAACTGGAAACCACTTCGCTGAAAGTAAGTCCTGTTTCATTTCACTCAGTAGTCTGCATGGGGGATTCACATGTTGTCATTTCAAAATGGCCGGAGATTTTAGCGGGACTTCTTGAAAAGCAGTATACGCATGCAAAATTTAATATAATCCCAAGCGGTGTAAAGGGGGAGATGGCAAATCAGGCAATTGGAAGATTTGACAGCGATGTAAGGATCCATAAACCCGATATTTTAATTATCGGATATGGCACCAACGATGCAGGTGAGGAGGCGGGTCTTTTCAGGTATCATATGGATATCCTTTTAAGGCAAGCTGTCAGTACAGGAGCCAAAGTTTTTGTTTATGGTGTAGGTTTTATAGATACGTCAATTCCAAAATGGATAAATAAAGCAAATTATACGGTTTTTAATGATATTTTAAAAAATGATTTATGCCCGAAATATGGCGCCGTTTATATAGATTTATATAGTATTATGTCCAAAGATCCAAAGAATTATTTTAAAAAAGACGGCATGCATTGGACCAAAGCAGGAACCGAGTTAGCAGCAAATGAAATTTTTAAAACAATCACCCGGTACCTGGATATTGACGGTGGTCTGCTTCCGGATATTGAACAAAATTAGGAACATTATAATAAATATTATTTTTTATTTTGATATAATTTATTTAAACAATAAATCAAAAATCTTGTTAATTAGAACATAATATAAGTCAATATTTTTATTTTTCTGTTAATTTTTTTATTTTTTTATTAATTATCTTATCGGGCGGGGCATATGTTGGATCTAAAAACTAAAAAAATAATAGTGACCGGAGGAGCTGGTTTTTTAGGCAAGAATGTTGTAAAGAAATTGAATGAGAACCGATGTAAAAATATTTTTGTCCCTACCATTGAAGAATATGATTTAAGAGATCTTGCGGCAATAAAGAAAATGTATGCCTATGCAAAGGCAGATATGGTAATTCACCTTGCTGCTACAGTCGGCGGAATAGGAGCCAATCTTGACAAACCGGGAAGCTATTTTTATGACAACCTGATAATGGGGATTCAACTTATTGAACAGGCACGGGTTAGCAATATCGAAAAGTTCGTTATAATCGGAACAATATGTGCATATCCAAAATTTACCCCTGTGCCTTTCAGGGAAGAAAATCTCTGGAACGGCTATCCGGATGAAGTAACCGGCCCGTATGGATTGGCAAAAAAAATGCTCCTTGTACAGTCACAGGCATACAGGCAGCAGTATGGTTTTAATTCAATTTTTCTGCTTCCTGTAAACTTGTATGGTCCGGGAGATAATTTTGATCCTAAGTTTTCCCATGTCGTACCTGCCTTGATCAGAAAATTTTATGAGGCTAAAATCAATGATTCGGATGAGGTTATCGTCTGGGGAACCGGAAAAGCTACCCGAGAATTCATATATGCTGAAGATTGTGCCGAAGGAATTGTCAAAGCTGCACAGTCTTACGACAAGTCAGAACCTGTAAACATTGGGACAGGAATCGAAACCCCAATTAAGGATTTGGCTGAAAAGATTAAAGATCTGATTGGTTATAAAGGCAGAATTGTCTGGGATGTTTCAAAACCTGATGGTCAGCCAAGAAGATGCCTTGATGTTTCACGTGCTGCCAAAGAATTTGGTTTTAAGGCAAAAACAAATTTTGACGAAGGCCTGAAAAAGACAATTGGCTGGTATATTGATTCTTCTACCAGATAGTCTCTCCTTTTCGCCAGAAATGCATTTTACTTAGACCTAATCTGTCATGCTCCATTAGCTTAAATAAATTAAAGAAATATTCTTTTTTAGTAATTCTATTAATAACATCAATAATTTTTCCGCACACTTCTTCGCCATAAAGTTTTGGTGCCTTTCGCATATTCATATTCATATTTTTATCTGACACTATCTGACGCACAATTTTGAGAATAACTTCCTTACTGATGGGAGGAGCCAGGATATTGGAACCGGAAAAAATTGCTTCCGGCCTATCAGAATTAAAACGCAAAACCACTCCGGGCAAACCAAGTATATTGGTTTCTTCCTGTATGCTTCCGGAGTCTGTCACTACTACACTGCATTTTTTCATTGCCGCAATTACATCTGTATAATGTGGCCAAACTTGTGAGTATATAAAATTTTTATGTTTTTTAGCTAATTCAAGAGTTTCTTCTTTCAGTCTATAGACTTCAAGTGCCTTTTCAGTTGCACCAAGGGAAATAAAAAGAACTGTTTTTCCTTCATGAATTAATTCTGCCATACTTTCATATATGGACATAAACCTATGGTAAGAAGTAATATTTTCACGTCTATGTACGCAAAAACGAATAATGCCGCCTTCCGCCAGAATAGGATATTTCTCAAAAATGTTACTTTTCTCAACTAGTTTTTCAATAAGATTTATAGTATCACTTACCGGATTGCCGACAACAAAAACTCTCTCGCTTGCGTATCCTTCGTCCAAAAGATTTTCTGAATTTATTCTTGTCGGAGCAAACTGAACGCCAGCCGAAGGTGCAGCCGCCCTGGTATCAAACTGTTCGGGATAAGGTTCGTATGAACCTTTCTCCCAGAGGCTTGTTTCTTTCAGGTCCTCAAAAAAGTTATCAACGTTAAAGTTTCCCAAAAGATTCATAATAAATTCTTTGGGCGGGCTCATTGTCCTCAGTCCTGCCTCTATGTGAGCGGCACCAATAAGATTGGCAAAAGAAGCAATTCCACCGGCAACAGCAGTCGTCGTGTCTCCATATATATAGGGAATAACCTGCTTTCCAATTTTTTTAATTTCAGATAGGATAAAACCTAACCTGTCGATAATTTGTGATTGCTGTTCATAAAGAAAACCCTTAATGTTTAAATTAATGTCGGGATAAATATTGAATTCCTCTTCCAAACCGCCCGAAAGATTCCAGTCATGATGTTGACCTGAATGCACAACCAATACGAATTCATTTCTTTTTTTAAGCTCTAAGATTAAAGGTGCCTGTTTGATAATATCCGGTTTTGTAGCGATTAAGACTAAGTGAATTGGACCATCATATGCTTTTATTTTTTTAAGAATATTTTCATTAATATTAATTTTTTCCATATATATAAGCCTCTTTGTTCCGGCATTTCAGGCAGCTTTATTGAAATTATTTTTTTCAGTTCTGGGTAAACTATATTTAAACAAAACCAAAATTTCTCTAAATGCATCTTTTAAGCCTATTTTTTTACCTTCCTTATAGCTTCTCGCATGGTATGTAATTGCTATCTCTTTAATTCTTGCAGATAATTTTGCAGCCTTTAGCACAAGCTCTGCGTCAACTCCAAATTTGTTTTCTTTAATTATTATCGAACTGATAACTTCATTTTTAAATAATTTATAGCATGTATTTACATCGGTTAAACGCATATGTGTGAAAATATTAAAAAGTATTGTTAAAAACCTGTTTCCAAAAAAGTGCCAGCGTCTTTCATCTTTTTGCGGCGCTCTATTCATATATCTTGAACCTAAAACAACATCGGCTTCACCATTCAAAACAGATTTAAGCAATAATGCGTACTCTCCTGGATTATATTCAAGATCAGCATCCTGAATTATAATAAAATCACCTGTTATATTTTTTAAACCAGTCCTGATTGCGGCGCCTTTACCCATTTTATTTTCATTGTAAATTACCATATTCACTTTTGGTTCAATTTTTTCTCTTAATATTTTTCTTGTAATACCGTCATTGGAATCATCGACAATTATTATTTCTTTTTCAATTTCACCAATATCGGAAGCTCTGACACGGTCTATTATTTCTTCAATTGTCGAGGGTTCATTATATACGGGGATAATAACAGATAATTTCATATTTATGCCTCATGCCCGATCACATAATTCAATATTAATACTTGCTCAATTAATACTTGCTTTATTGAAATCCTATTATTGAAGTTTTAGTAATTGTAGTCCCCAATTTAAAAAATGTTAAGTAAAAGTTATGTAAAAATTTTGGAGGCTGTCTTTTATAAATTCAATTTGGTTAGTACAATGGTAATAGTTTTTTATAAATAACTAAAAATAGGTTTAACAAAAATGAATAAAAAATCATTAACTGAAATGACTTCCGAAGAAATCAAAGAAGCGGTAAGAGAAAAATATAGTCAGGTTGCAGAAGAACCATGCGGTTCTTTTAATTTTCCAGTCGGAAAAAAATTTGCAGCAGATGTAGGATATCCTAAAGAAATACTGGATAAATTGCCGCAAACATTTACAGAATCTTTTACCGGAGCAAATAATCCCCAACCTTTTATTGAGCTAAAGGAAGGTGAAATAGTGCTGGATTTAGGATGCGGAGCGGGCCTTGATCTTTATTTTTATGCCAGATCTTCAGGCGGCAAAGGAAAAGTGTATGGCCTTGACATCTCATCTGAAATGGTAGAGAAAGCAAAGCATAACATGAAATCTGTTAAAATAGATAATGTGGAGCTTGTTTGCGGTTCTTCCGATAATCTCCCTTTTAAAGATAATTTCTTTGATGTTGTGGCTTCCAATGGAATTTATAATCTTTCACCGGATAAAGAGAAGGTTTTTAAGGAGGTTTACAGAGTGCTAAAACCAGGCGGCAGAACTGTGCTTTGTGAAATAGTTTTAAAGGATAAGCTTCCGGAAGATACGATTAATAATATAAATGATTTATTCAGGTGTATCGGCAGAGCCTTGCCCGAGAATGATTTCATAGCACTTATGGAAAAAACAGGATTTAAAAATACCGTGGTAATATCCAAAATAAGAAATGCAAGAACCGGTCACGCCCTCGCCTTGTGTGCAAATATCCGTTCATACAAGATATTAAAATAGGAAATAAAATTTTTTTAGAGTATATTTATTGGATTATATCTATTAAATTATATCTTGAATTATATTAACAGTTTTTTATATTTTTGTTAGCATCTAAAATTCCGTGATAAAAAATAAATTGATAAGCCAGGATGGGTATTGAGAAAACCATTTGAAGGCTTAAGCGGGCATGGTTCCTCCTTAGGGAGGGGAGCGAAGCCTGAAACTGAGCTGGCTTTTACTCGCCGGGGAAAAGCCTGCGTGTTTTTGAAATACCCATCCTGGCTCTTAAAATTTTCCTTTATTACTATCACGAAATTTTAGATGCTTCCATATTTTAAAGATTTTAAAATATAGGCTGAATTATCCGTAATATAATCTTATATGAATTTTATTTTCTTCATTGCATGAAAAGCGGTCCTGAGTAAATTAGTACCGCCTTTCCACATGCCAATATTTGTGGAACCGTAGGTCCTGCTTTTATAATGTACCGGTATCTCGACAATTTTTAAATTTTGTTTGTATGAACCAAGGATCAAATCGTAATCGCCATATCTGTCAAAATCTCCAAAGTAATCCATGCTTTTTTTTAACTTTTCATAATCACTCTTGAAAATAACTTTTGTACCGCATAATGTATCTTTAAAATATTTTCCTAAAATCCATGTAAAAAGCATGCTGAAAAATTTGTTTGCTGTCATTCTTAAAAAACGTATCGCTTCCTTTTCCCTTGGATAGACAAATCTGCTGCCATTTATGAATTCGCCTTTCCCTGATGCAATTGCATTATAAAATTTAGGAAGGTCCTTGGGAGCGACAGTCAGGTCAGCATCCAGAATCATCAGTATGTCGCCGCTTGCCATATCAAATCCTTTAAAAACAGCATCTTTTTTACCCTTACCGTCCTGAACATAATATTTAACATTCCTTGTATCCCTATATTTTTCACATACTCTTTTTATTTCTTCAAGAGTATTATCTTTCGAGTGGCCCTCGACAAAAATTATTTCAGTAAACTTGCCCATATCCGGAATTTCCCGGACCGCTCTTTCTATGTTTTCTGTTTCATTCCTTGCAGGGATTATAACTGAGCAGCTATAATTATTATTTACTGCCACTTCTTCTTGCACTGGTCTTGCAATCGAATAATTAATAAAACATAAATTGCTTAAATAAAAAAATTTCGAGACATATTTGTTTAAAAATTCTGAAAGCACCGGTATATAGACTGGCAGCAACAGGATTGCTCCGGATCTGATTGTTTCAAGATTTGCAAGGTCCAGAAGATTTAAAATGTCTAACTTTGAAAGCCAGTTCTGCTGACATTCTTTCATTTTCAGTTTTAACTTTTCACCGATCTTCAAAGTTAATTCCCAGGTAAAATTGTAGTAGGTAACTATTATTTTTGTCTTGGAATTGCAGACAGATTGTAATTTTTCAAATACTATCTGTACGTCATCGAGATATCCGATAAGGTCCGATAGGATTATATAGTCGAATTTATAATCCAGGCTAAGGTTCTCGGCTTCCATTTCAATAAATGTAAGCCCGGGATAATTCTTTTTAGCAATTTCAATCATGTTTGCGCTGAAATCTATCCCCACACCTTTGCCGGGTTTAAGATCGTTAAGAAGATCCCCGGTGCTGCACCCTATCTCAAGTACTGAGCTTCCCTCCGGGATAATAAATTTCATGAACTGAGTTATTTTTTTATGATAATACCAGCTTTTCCTTTTCCAGTGTTTTCTGTCTTTTGCTACGGAATTGAAAAACTCTATTTTTTGTTTTTTATCCATATTTTAAATATATATATTAAATCAGTTCTATGCATTTCTTCTGTCTTTTATTACTTTAGCCGGTACACCAGCTGCCACTGAATAATCAGGGATACTCTTGGTAACCACGGCTCCGGCTCCAATGACTGAATTATCTCCAATATTGCAACCATCCATTACAATAGTTTTTGCTCCAAGCCATACATTGTTGCCGATTTTTATGCCAATCGAATGCTTTTCCTGATCTCTAAAAGGGGTTTCAAGATCCGATGACATATGCCCACCGCCGATAATATAAGAATAAGCAGCCACTAAAACATTTTCTCCAATTTCAACTTTTTTTAAGGAATAAACTTCACAATTAAATCCTATATTGACATTTTTATTCAAAATAATATCACCATTTTTACAGGAAATAATTGTATTTCTTCCGATATATACACCGTCATAAATTATGATGCCTTTATTATCAACTCCCTTGGCATCAAGCATCACGTTTTCATCTATTATCACATTATTGCCAATCACTATTTTATGAGGATTTCTGATGGTGACAGATTTCCCGAATATAACCCCTTTTCCTACTTTCTTAAAAAGAAATTTGTAGAATATTGACCTTAATGCTATCCCTACGGCCCCGGGCCAGTCGGAAAACCATGACGTGAGGATCTCATATTTTAAAAATGCAAGGAATCCCTTTTTACCGACAAACATATCAGAATAATTGGCAAACTTTGATTTCTTACTTTTTTCCATAGTCTTCTGTATCATCGGCTCGTAAGCATCCTTTTCTTTTCCTTCCATCTTTTTGTCTTTCTGAATTAATTATTATAATTATTATGATTTCAAATAATATTATAGTGTCTTAGTTAAAACAATAATACATTAATTTAGCCAAGGCTATTTTTTTAGATAGATATATCTAATATTGGTCATAAATCTTTTTTATTATTCATATATCTGTTTTTTCTATTACAATCTTCTGGAAAAATACTGCAAGTGTCCTTGTATCCGGGGAAACACCGAGGCTTAGAGGGCTTAAAAGATATTTATAGTTAAATTTCAGGATATTATAAGAGCCTGTCTCAGTATTTACGATTTCTGCAGGTATGTCCATGATGGCTTCAACAGGTTTTGAATCCTTGAATTGTATTTTTCCGATTACTTTATCATTAAAAATGACTTCCATTTCCTGAGGCTGTTTTGGATCATATAAAGATAAGACATCCAAGGTTATTTTATAATTCAACCTCTCATCGAATTTCAGGAAAAGTACGGAATATAATTTGTCTGCCCATGTCCCTTGCGGTTCGATTTGCGACCAGCCATACTTGAAAAAATCCTTATTATCCTTATTGTCAAAGTCAATGACAGTGGGAGAATCAACAGGCTGTAATTCTATGATATTCTTATTTTCAGGTACGAAGAAGTAACCTCTTGTAGGCTTGTCTGTTTTTTCAAAAAGATATGCCTGACAGACTCCGTCCTTTCCTGTTACTTTTAAATTTTGCTTCTGGCCGTATATGAATTCTGCCACATCCGGGGATATATGGGACTGAACCCTCATTGAGTTTGAAGTTATGAGCCAGATATTCCTGTCGGTATTATTGTTTAGGACCGCATAAAGCTGGTAAAGATCCCTTATCAAAGGCACCCCGAAAAACTCGTCATACATCTTGCCATCTTTATATACATAGGGCTGCCACTGCGAAAACCCGCCGGTCCATAACCAGTAATCGATCTGCCTGGTATATCCGTACGGATTTAAAAGATCAGTGGCTATTACCAGGTCACCTTCTTTTTTATGATCGAAGATATACTGTCCCGGTGTTTTTGCATCATGATGGAAAGTGAATGTATTGCTGGGAGCAAATT
Organism: Actinomycetota bacterium; assembly: GCA_023379515.1. The sequence goes on along the minus strand of JAMCQQ010000382.1, from coordinate 2,562 downwards.
GGCTGATAACGGCATCACCGTTATTTCTGAAGACTATTTTTTTGAAATTATATATCGGGTTTGCCCAGTTAACCGTAAAAATTAATATCAGAACAGCAATAACAATATAAATTGATTTGCTTAAATAAAGGGTGTGGTTTTTGATTTTAGTGGCCATGGCAGAGATCCCAAGCACAAGCAACCTTCCTGCGTCAAAGATTACATAACAGTATATGGCTATGAAGAACGGGTGTACCTGATAGATGTAGCGCTGTTGGGTTGTCATAAAGCCGAATCCGTTGAATATTGTATTTGAAAAAAATAAAAAATAAAGGAAAAACAGATTAAAAGGAAATTTGATACTGTATTTTCCGCTTGGGCTCGAATAAATGTTTATAAAATCCTCATCTTTATTTCTGATCCATGGTATGAATAGGTAAAGTATGATTAAAACTGAACCGTAAAAGACAATTTTATACATAGAAGGAAACATCACATCAAAAATCCTGTGATAATATGGTATATAGGGTGCGAAAAATTTTGACAGAAGTCTGAGTATTGGGTTGGCAATACTGCTGGAAGCGTTTGATTGATAAAAAACGAGTCCTGCTTTCCAGAAAAGCTCTCTATGGATCATCTGACCGACAATCATTGCTGCTACTATAAAAAAGGAAATAATAATATCTTTTTTAAAAAAGCCCTTAAATCTCTTATATATCAGTAATGCAATAAACAGGAAAATCAATGTGAAACCAAGTTCATGGATAATTGTTGTAAGGAAAATAAACACAAGGGCCGCAATCTTAAACTTTTTTTCTTCTTTGAAAAATCCTCTGTAAAACAGATAAACACTAAGCAGATAAAAAAACTGAAATTCGGAATATTGCCTTGCTTCCCTGGAAAACTCTATCTGCCATGCATTGAAGGCGACGAGAATGGAAGCCAGCAAGGCAATATATTTATTATTTAACAGATCCTTTATAAAAATAAATGTCAAAGGTATTGTCAGGGTCCCAAAAAAAGCGCTGGGAAATCTAAGCGATACTTCATTGATTCCAAAAATAAGTGAAGGGATCACTCTTAAATAAAAGTGGAAAATTGTATGATAGAAAATATTGCCCGAGGGAAGTTTTGGAAATCCATAATTTAGAACTCCAAATGTTCCTAAAAATGTCTGCCCATCGTCGCCCCAGTACGAAAGCACACCGATGTTCTTGAATCTTACTACCATGGCATAAATGGAAACAAGCAGCAGTATGATAAATACTGCGATATTTGTTTTATCTTTAAAGTAATTTTTTATTTCTTCTTTGCTGAAAATTGTATTGCTCTTTAGCATTTCCGCCTTTTTTAACTGATTTGTCTATATTGTTTACACCATGTTTTCTTTATGCTTTGAAAATATTTTATAATAAGCCCGTTTCCTTGGACATATTTTATACCAAAAGATAAATAGTTAGAATGATAATTAATGTGATATTTCTTGAAGGATTCAGGAAGAGAGTAGATTTTTAAAAATTTGCAGAAAATATTCTGTATTTATGTATTGTAATTTACTTATTAGTAAACTATAATACATAACTATGTATAATTCATTACAACAAAGAGAAGTATTTCATTTGGAGTTTTTAAGGTGGTTTGGCCATAAAACCGATTCCAGATACTATGCTTTAAAGGGTGGAGTTAATATGAGGTTTTTTTTTGGAAGTATCAGGTACTCTGAAGATATGGACCTTGACCTTTCGGAAATAAAAGATCGCAGAACCCAGGATATAGTCTTAAAAATTCTTGGTACACGAAATTTTATTGAAAATTTAAGACCTTATGGTATACAGGGCATTTCAATTCCGGATATACCAAAGGCAAAGCAGACCGAAACAACACAAAGATTTAAGATTCATCTGATGACTTTTGCCAGGGATGATCTATTTACTAAGGTAGAATTCTCGCGGAGAGGTTTAAAAAATGGAATAGTGATTAATGCGATACCAGATTCTATACTGCGTGCATATAAGATGATTCCTGTTATTGTCCCACATTATGATGCTCTATCTGCAACAGCACAAAAGATAAATGCACTTGCTTCAAGACCGGCAATCCAAGCCAGAGATATTTTTGATTTATATATATTAAGTCCCCTTTTTTCAAGATTTCCAAGTATTTTTGTAGCATTGGACAATGAACTGCCGGAAAGAATTGCTGCTTCACGGGTGGTAAATACTGATCGCTTCAATTCCCTTACAAATGTTAACATAGATTTTCTAATCATATATATTTTTCATTTCCTCCAATAAATTTGCTACTTTCAGTTTTATTTCATCCCAAAAAATTGAAGAATTGTAACTTGCCTGCTCTTCCGGTGACAAAAATGATACTACGCTATCACGGAACTGCCCAAATTTTACGTAAAATAGGTTTTCATATGCTCTTTGAAGTTTATCTTTCTGAGGTATTTCTGCCCTACTTTCTACAGAAACCTTAATCTGGGGACTTAATATATATAAATCAAAAATATCTCTGGCTTGGATTGCCGGTCTTGAAGCAAGTGCATTTATCTTTTGTGCTGTTGCAGATAGAGCATCA
>JAMCQQ010000381.1 GCA_023379515.1 Actinomycetota bacterium | reverse complement strand
AAGAATAAAATATAAAAGGCAATCGTCTTGAACCATATAACATCGTTTCCATAATGAAAAAATATAAAAATATAGCAACCGGGAAAATTGCCGGACAGGGACAAGCTAAATTCATCTTAAATAAAAAATTTATTGCCGAGCTGATTGCTCACACATGCCATCAGCCTGGCCTTTCCATTGTGTATAATGAATTATTAAGCTTTGAGGGCGACGAGATTCATATGCGGGAGGTCAAAGAACTTGCAGGAAAGAGCTTTAAACAGATTTTACAGATGTTTGAGGATTCCTCAATAATAGGCATCAGTTCTGGTGAAAAGGTTAAGTTGAATCCTCCAATGGATACTATTTTCAAAGCTGAAGACAAAATTATTGCTGTAAGCGCAAGCGATACTTCAATTATAATTTCTGAAAAACCAGACAATTATCATTTTAAAGAAGATTTCATCAAGCCTTCAATTTCTAAAGGAGCTAGTGTACAAAATATTTTAATTTTAGGCTGGAATGATAGCGGAAAGATTATAATCGATGAATTGAATAATTATGTTCCAAAAGACACCAGGATAACCGTAATGGCTAATTTAGACAATATTGAAAAAATCTTTGATGATTATGTACAGCTCGAGTTTATAAAAGGTGACACTACAGATTATGATTTCTTACAAGAGTTTATTTTAAGAGAATATAGCCATGTAGTTGTTCTTGGATATCATGACATTGATGTACAGGAAGCAGACTCTATTACCCTTATGACACTTATACACCTGCGGGATATTGCAGAAAAAAATAACAAAAATTTCTCTATTACCAGTGAAATACTTGATATACAGAATAGAGAACTTGCAAAAGTTGCTAAAGTAAATGATTTTATAGTCAGTGAAAAACTGACAAGTCTTTTTCTTGCTCAACTGTCTGAGAATGAGTTTCTTAACCCTGTGTTTGAAGACCTGCTGAGCGATTATGGCTCAGAGATATACTTGAAAAATATTAAAAATTATGTCGTAACAGATGTTGAAATGAACTTTTACACGGTGATTGAGGCGGCAAGCCGTAAAAACGATGTAGCCATAGGATACAAGATTGCATCTGAAGAATCCGTGGAAAACAAAAATTTCGGAATTTATATTAATCCCAACAAATCATCAATGATTAAATTTTCAGATAAAGACAATCTTATTGTTCTTTCAGAAGATATCTTTTAAAAGCAAACTCTTAACCCAAAATTTTATATAAACACACAAGACATATATGCCTGAGATGGCTGGGAGAGAAGATTCGGACCAGTGCCAGTTTATTATAAATTAATCTATAAAGATAAGTTTACCAATATGATGTCTTAAGGCTCATCTGTATAATAATAACGTAGTATTAGCAGAATGGTAAGAAATAAAAAAGCTTAATTTCTACCTTAAACTATTATAATATATAATAAAAGACAAAATGTTTGGGAGGCTTTAATTTTTAAATAAATTGGCCAGCAGTTGACGGTTTATTTTTCTTAAAGATGAAAGCCTCTTATATACATTAAACAATCTTTTTATTTATCATTATAAAAACAGATAAAAATGCCATGGAAATAGTTGTTGCCGATCAAAGGGTTCTCTTGTTTGATAATCAACTCACTCCCCAGGGTGCTGAATCGAAGGCCTGGGAAAAGAAAATCGTAGCTTTTGACACTATCAGTAAAGTCGGCAGTTTTTTGAGCCACCCAAAAGATGATGATTTTGAACTGATTTACCACGAACATCGCTATCAGCCGTTCTGTCATATAATTGCGCAAGCCCGGTATATTTATGACCGAAATACAGAATACAAGGTTGAAACTAGCGGATCTGAGGTCCAATCGGTAACCTGCATGTCAAAACAGTATGAATCAACCGGGGGATACATTAATCTTTCTGTTACCGAACATTGTGTTCAGGAAGAAAAAGAAGAGGTTTTTGTTGACGCAGTTACAGGGAAGAATCAACCGGAACTTGTCAGCTATCTATCTTTTTCTCATAAGCAGGTTATAAAAGAGCTTAAAGAAATGGTTCATAAGGATTCCATTCTGGTACCGCCCCAGATGCGAGTTTCGGCAATTATGCGGAATACACTTTCCAAGATGATTAAGGGAATACAAGCCGATAAGATTCAGGAAGAAACAATTGATGTATCAACAGTGGAACTATATTACCGTCCAATCTATGCTTTCCAATACCGGTGGAAATCAAAAGGAAAAGAAGGTATCGTCGAGATTGATGCGCTGACAGGTACCGTAAAAGGTGGCAACCGGGTATTTCGCGAATATTTAGGCAAAGTTCTGGATAAGGACTTTCTTTTTGATCTGGGTGCGGATGCAGCCGGGCTGCTCTTTCCAGGCGGAAGTATTGTCATAAAAGCAGCTAAAAAATATATCGATAGCCGTAAAACCAGTAAAAAATAAATTAAAAAGTATATATCTTTATGGAAAAAGGCTGTTTCCTTATTTTTATTAACAAAGGATTAGCCATTGCGGGGGCTAGTCATGGCAAGGATTAGACATTGCAGCTCTCATGATTTTATGCAAAATACGAATATAAAGACTGACAGGCCCGGGATCCTTTTATGCTTTATAATAAGCCAGTATATAATTAGAAAAATTCCTTTTGTAAAAGAAATCCTGTAAGGAGGCTCTAATCTTATGCCAATACAAAACATAGATTTTATTCTGAAAGAGATAATAAGATTTTTACCACTTTTCATTCCGATTATTATTATCGAATATGGTCTGCTGATTTTTGCTTTGATCCAGGTTATAAAAAATGAAGTCGTATATTTACCGAAATGGGGATGGATCTTAATTATTGTTTTAATCAATATTATCGGTCCGATTATTTTTCTGGCGATAGGTAAAAAGAAAGTCAAAGAAAATGATCAAAGTAGTTAATTTAAAAAAGTATTACGGCAAATTAGAAGTATTAAAATCAATTAGTTTTGAAGTTGAAAAGGGCTCGGTATTTGGCTTTATCGGTCGAAATGGAGCAGGGAAAACAACTACAATGAATATTCTGACTGGTTTGATCAGATTTAATAGTGGAGAAATATTCATAAAAGGAAAAGAATTTCTAAAAAACAAACAGGAATTAATGAGATCCATTGGATATCTGCCGGAAACCCCAACTTTTTATGCTTATATGAATGCTTTTGAATATTTAAATTTCATAGTCGAAATCATAGGCCGTGACTTGAAAGATAAAGACAAGCAGATTGCCAACCTTTTAGGGATGGTTAAATTAATAAAACAGGCAAAAAGACCAATTGGTGGGTATTCAAGAGGTATGAAGCAAAGGCTGGCATTGGCCGTTGCATTTTTAAATAGTCCTGAAATTCTTTTTTTGGATGAGCCTGCATCAGCTTTGGATCCTGAGGGGAGATTGGAAATGCTGGAAATAATCGAGGGTCTTAAGGATAACAACATTACTATTTTTCTATCGACGCATATTTTAAATGATGCAGAAAGAGTATGCGATAAAATTTGTATAATAGACGAAGGTAAAATATTGTTGACTGAAGATTTATCCAAACTATATGAAACTTACATGCAACCCATCTTTGACATTGAGTTTGAAAAAGACCCTAAACATGATTTGGATTTGTTAAAAAAATTCAGCTGGGTTGAAAGCATTCAGGAAAATGGGAAAATAATAAGTCTTAATATCAAAGATATCGATTATGCGAAAAATGAAATCTTAAAACAACTTTCAAAGCTTGACAATACTGTTGTCAGTTATCAGATCAGAAAAAGTAACTTAGAAGATATTTTTATAAAAGCAGTAAACAGAAATGGGATCATTTAAAGCTTACTTTAAAAAAGAGATCAAAGAATCTCTCAGAAACCATAAATATCTGATTCTGGCCGTAGGTTTTATATTCTGGGCATTGCTGGATCCTTTGATGTTGAAATTATTACCATTAGTTTTAAAATCAAGCTTACCTGCTGACCTCACTTCATTGATTTCCAATATTACCCGTGATGACGCATTCCAAAGCTTGCTAAAAAATCTGTTTCAAATTGGGACGCTTTTTGTCGTATTTTCATTGATGGGTATTATTTCAAATGAGGTCAGCAACAAAAATCTGGTTTTCCCATATTCCAGAGGATTAAAGCCTGCAGGCATGGTAGTTGCAAAATATATTCATTATTTAGCTGCGATTTCTCTTTTTATTCTAACAGCTTTCTTAACTAATTATTTGTATGTAACAAAGCTTTTTGGCGGAGGGCTGCTTACAATTGGTGCTGTATTTAAATCTTCGCTTCTTTATATGCTTTATTATGCGGTACTATTATCTCTTCTTTTATATCTCAGCAGTTTATTTAAAAGAGGTATTGTTCCGGGGATTATTACACTGGTCCTTGCATATAGCTTGGGTATTATAAATCAATTTAAAACCGTAAGAAATTATTTTCCTAATTACCTATTTGTTAAAGCCGCAGATATTAAAAATATTTTTGATAGTTCTTTGATACCAACTGTTATTGTTTCACTCTGCATAATTATTTTACTGGTCTATCTTTCAGTGGTGCGTATGAAAAAAATGGACATTGCCTAATTGAATCTATATAGATTACTTGTTAATTGGAGCAGAACCGGAACCTACCGGAAACTTTATATAAAAATGTATACAAAATATTATTGAAATTTTAAGAAAATTATAATAGACTTTAATGAGTAATAATAAGTATTACTAAAATCAATAAAAAACGGAGGAATTAATGCCAAGAACTACAAAAATTTTAAATATCTCACTAAGTAAAGAATTGTACGAGAAAATTGAAGATATAGCATTACAGGAAAATAGAACAAAAAGTGAACTTGTCAGAGAAGCTTTCAGACAGTATTCTGCCAACCGGAACTGGTCCAGAATAAGGCAATGGGGAGATGAAACTGCAAGGAAATTACAGATAAAAGATGAGCAGGATATAGACAAGATACTGCATGAAAAATAAGGAGTTGACTTGAGAATAGTACTGGACACAAATATTTATATTTCTGCTGCTATTATAGGAAGAATATGTGAAGAAATATTAAAAATTTGCCGGTTAAGTAGCCTGGAGGTATTTATAACTAAAGCTATTATTATCGAAATAGAAACTAAACTGAAAGATAAATTTTTCTGGAGTAACCAGCAAATAAAGCATAT
>JAMCQQ010000380.1:699-6620 GCA_023379515.1 Actinomycetota bacterium | reverse complement strand
CTTTTTCAGGTTCTGAAGATATTCTTGACAAACTTGCTGATGAGGCTCTTACAGCATACGAAGATGGTAAAACAAAACAACTGAAAATAGAATCATTATGATATCTATAACGAGTGATCATTTTTGGAAATGTTACAAAGTTTTGCCTGAGCAGGTAAGAAAAGAAGCAAAAAAGGCATATAGAATTTTCAAAAATAACCCCTATCGTCCAAGCCTTCATTTTAAGCGGATTCATTCAACCAGGCCAATTTTCTCTTTACGTATAACAAAGGATTACCGTGCTCTTGGCATATTACAAAACAATGAGATAATATGGTTCTGGATTGGTTCTCATAATGATTATGATAATCTCTTAAAAAAGATAAGACCTGCTGACTAAAAATTCTTATGAAATTGAGGAGTCGAACACAGAAGTTAAGCCCTTCAGCGCCGATGGTACTTTACTGACACACAGATATCCATCAAAACACATCTTTTAGACGACGTATCTATTCAAAGCCTATTAGTTGTTGCATACTACATAGCATATTTAGCTAAAATAGTGTTCCCCGCGCGAGCGGGGGTGATCCCATACCATTAGGCCGATGGTACTTTACTGGCAACGGTATGGGAGAGTAGGACGCCGCCGTATTTTTATTTATTGGATCATATTTGTCCTTACTAAAGTAAACTTAGATAAAAAATAATATACTCTTATTAGCTGTTTTGGACAGAATAATATTTTCAGGTATACTCGGAAATTTACTTGACATTTTCCCAGTATGGTTTAAACTTTTAATATGTATAAAAGAGAACTATATAAGATATTATGGGATCAGCTATCTTCGGATAAATCTATGATAATGCTGGCCGGTCCTCGCCAGTCAGGAAAAACTACTTTTGCACGCGATATAGCTGCAAAAGATTTTCAGGATGTTATTTATTTTAACTGGGATATTGCAAAAGATAAAAGACTTCTTATAGAAGACCCTATGTTTTTTTCAAAAATATCCCGCAGTAGCTTTTCATCAAGGCCTCTTGTAATTTTAGATGAAATACACAAATACAGGGACTGGAAGAATTATCTTAAGGGTATTTATGATCAATTTTTAAAGGAATTCCAATTCCTGGTTACCGGAAGTGGACGCATGGAATTTTCACGAAAGACCGGGGACTCTCTTGCGGGACGGTTTTTAAAATTCCATATTTTTCCTTTCACCTTGGCCGAACTGGCACCAGCAGGAGTTGAATTGGAGCAGTTTCTGACTAATCCCCTGAAGGATTCGGGTGATAGTATAAAGGAAAAAACAAAGGACATTTTTCAGGCTCTTTGGGAATTAAGCGGTTTTCCCGAACCATTCATAAAGGGCAGGAAGTCTTTCTGGCTATCATGGTCTGCCGCTTATGGGTCGCAAATTGTGCGGGATGATCTGGCAACTTTAGCTGATATACGAAACCTTGATTTGGTTGAGACACTATTTGCCCTTATACCTTCGAAAGTAGGCAGTCCATTTTCAATAAATAATCTGGCCAGGGATTTACATGTATCTTTTGATACAGTAAAAAATTGGTTGCTGCTTTTTGACTCTTTCTACCTGACTTTCAGACTTTCTCCATGGACAGTTAAAATTTCAAGAAGCATTCTTAAAGAGAAAAAAATATATCTGTTTAATTATCCGGTTATAGAAGATGAAGCCTCGCGCTTTGAAAACCTTGTTGCCCTGGAATTTTTAAGAGCAGTCGAAATATGGAGTGATTACGGATGGGGAAAATTTACTCTTCATTATTTAAGAGATAAGGACCACCATGAAGTGGATTTTCTAATTGCCAAAAATAATAAACCTTTTTTACTAATAGAAACGAAATTATCTGATGAGGCTCCCTCTGAAAACCTTGTCAATTTTCAGGATTCATTAAATATTCCTGCCGTCCAACTTGTAAAAAAAGAAAACATAAAAAGAATCTATAAAAATAAAAAGAATGATATTTTAGCTGTTACCGCTCACCAATGGCTTTCAATATTACCTTAACTTATTACAAATACAAAGATTTCTATTTACTGGCAACGGTATGGGAGAGCAGGACACCGCCGTATTTTTATTTGTCAACTTTTTATTCTATCAACTGAAAAATCATCGAAAAACAGGACCCCTGATTCAGGACACTTTCGACCTGGATACTTGTATTATGAATTGCAGCAATCTCTTTGGCAATGGAAAGTCCAAGCCCGGTTCCATTATGATGAAACTCTACTGCATTATTGGATCTGAAGAACTCACTGAAAATTTTGCTTAAGTTCTTTTCAGGGATCCCAATTCCCTGATCCTGGATACCTATATATAACTGTGAAGATCCCATTTTTTTAATTATGATTTTAATAACAGAGTTGGGAGGTGAATAGTTGATTGCGTTTTCTATCAATGTCGAAAAAAGCACATCTATCTGTTTTTCATATCCTTTGATATAAAAGGCTTCATTTAAAGGGGAAAATGGTCCGTCATAATGTTTTAGATAAAAATCATCATAAATCAAGTCAATTTGAATCTCTTTTGTACTGGCAATCACCTGATATCGCTGAACCACAGCAGAAAGAATTTGATTGATGTCGAGTTTTTTCAGATTTGTATCAGCGGCATCAAATGCTTTGAGTTTTGCAAGCTCAAGCATTTCTTTTATCACATTTGATAATAATTCGCATCGCTGTTTGATTTTCAGAATAATGTCCCGGGTCCTTTGCGGGATTTCACCGGCATAACCATCAAGTATAATATCGACATAACTTTGAATGGCAGCAAAGGGAGCCTTTAATTGATGTGTGGCATATAATAAGTACTTGGTTTTTTCATTACTCATTTCCTGCAATTTCTGATTTAGTTTTTCATATTCCATCATTTCTTTTCCAAGTTTTTCATTTGCCTTTTCAAGCTCTTCGGTCCTTTCAATAATCTTTTTTTCCAGATTATTCTTATATTCATTGAGGTTTTGATTGATTTCATTATAAGCATCAAGTAAATTATAGACGATCCTTGCTCCTTCTGCGCCTATCAGGCTTATCCTGGGGAATTTTTTTTTGCTGAGATCTACAAAAACCTCAGGATTTCCGGTGGCTTCAAATATGAGGCTTACATCTTTGTCCTTAATAATCTGACTGTAGTCGGTAATGCAGAAAATCTGGTGTTCTTTGGCAAAAAGGCAGCCGACGGCATCGGGATTTGTGTCACATACATATTTTATTTTAACGCCGGGAATTTCTAAAAGCACCTTCAACAGTGCCAGCCCCCCGTTGCCTGCACCTATTAATGCTATAACCGCTTCATTCATATTTTTTTCCTTTATTTTTAATCTGCTGATATTGTACAATGTGTAAGGATTTCTTGAAATAAAAATTTAGGTCAAATCACTACTGAATACGTAGTATAATTAAGAATACCTAAAATATTTTTTTTGATATTGTAAAATTTCTAATTTACATATATTATTTACAGTTATTTGGTATAATCAAGCTTTTTAATAGTAAATAATGAAAAAGATAAATAATCATTTTTCAAATAAAATAAGGGATGAAATAGTAAATTTCATTGAACCTGATATTTATTATTGTTATCAATGCGGAAGATGCACTGCCGGATGTCCTCTTTCGAATGCGCAATATCTATCTGCCGGATGTCCTCTTTCGAATGTATATAAATATCAGCCCAATCAAATTATAAGACTTATTGCCGCAAATAAAATAGAGAATATTTTTAACTCTAATTCTATTTACCTATGTTTATCATGTGAGATTTGCAGCAGCAGATGCCCCCAACAGATAGATATTGCGGCAATAATGAATTATTTACGAATTAAAAGCTGGCAGCACAGGAGTTTTAAAGAAAAAGCCATATTAAATTTTTATAAAACTTTTTTAAGGATTATCGGAATTTTTGGAAGAAGTTATGAACCGGCTCTTATTATGAATTTAAATATTTCAAGCGGAAAATTTTTTAACGATATGGATCTAGCTTTGAAAAGTTTGCGTAAGAGGAAAATAAAATTGTTTCCTGAATTTGTAAAAGACAGGGCGAAATTGTCCAAGTTGGTAAAAAAATATTTATGACTGGCAAACTTTATTATGATTAGCTGACTTTAATATTTTGTATTTACAATGATTTTTTATTATTTTATTTAAATTTTTATTCTAAATTTTTATAAAAAAGATGACAGAAGAATTTCAAAAAGACAGTAAGTTGGAAAAAATAGCTTATTATCCAGGCTGTTCTCTGAATTCCACTGCAATTGATTTTAATGTTTCAATAAAAAATTTGTTAAAGCATTTGGATATTGAATTTAAAGAAATTGATGACTGGAACTGTTGCGGAACAACTCCTGCGCACAATGTCAGCGATGAACTTTCAATTATTCTCTCTGCCAGAAATTTGCTTTTAGCAAAAAAAATGGGTTATGAAAACATATTATGTCCTTGCGTTTCATGTTATTGCAAGCTACTCATTGCATCGCAAACTATAAATAGCAATGCAAAGCCGGCAAATAAGTTAGAAGAAGACAGAAGGAACCTGGTTTTAAAAGAATTGGAAAATATGGGATTTGATATCAATCAGGAGCTGGATTTCAAGGTTTATTCAATAGCTCATTTTTTATTTTTAATAAAGGAAAAAATAAGAAATAAGTTTTTGGAAACAAGAGACGAAGTCATTGATTCCAAAGGGGTTGATCTTTTAAAGAGTCTAAAACCAGTTTGCTATTATGGATGCGTGCTTTTGAGGCCGGGGTATGTAATCAAATTTGACAGTATTGAAAACCCCACATCTATGGAGAGTATCTTAAAGGAAGTAGGTATAGAAAGTCTTGATTTCTCATTCAAGACAGAATGCTGCGGCGCAATATTATCTTTAACAAATAAAAATATCGTTATCGAACTTAGTGAAAAAATTCTAAGTGCGGCACAGGAGGCAGGAGCTAATTGTATAATAGTGTGCTGCCAGTTATGCCAGCAGAATCTGGATTTGAGACAATCACAAATAAATAAATATTTTAAGTCAAATTATAAAATTCCTGTATTTTATATCTCTCAGATTTTAGGACTTGCTCTGGGTTTGTCATATAAAGATATGATGATAGACAAATTATTTGTTGGGCCGGATATTAGAATTTGAGTTTTGTATTATTTAAATAGGAGTTAAAAAAGGAAATTAATTGAGAATAGGTGTGTTTATATGTTATTGCGGCTCGAATATTGGTGCAACCGTTGATGTAGAAAAAGCTGCGAAAGAAGTTTTAAAATTTCCCGGGGTAGTTTTTACACAAACTAACCTGTATACATGTTCGGAACCAGGCCAGGGCCAAATCAAAAAGGCAATCACAGAGCATAATCTTAATAGAGTAATAGTTGCATCATGCTCCCCGAGAGTCCATGGCACAACTTTTATGAGGACCGTCGAATCTGTTAATTTAAATCCTTATCTATTTGAGATGGCAAACATAAGGGAACATGACTCATGGATTCATGATAACAGGGAAAAAGCTACAGAAAAAGCGATCGAGTTAATCAGAATGGCTGTTTATAAGGTCAGGAGGCATATTGAGCTTTATCCAAAGTATTTCGAATTAAATAAAAATGTGCTTGTTATTGGTGGAGGAATTGCAGGGATTCAGGCAAGTCTTGACATCGCTGATGGTGGATTGAAGGTAATGCTTGTTGAAAGAGAGGCCTCAATCGGGGGCCGTATGGCACAGCTGGATAAAACCTTTCCGACAATTGATTGTTCTGCATGCATATTATCCCCAAAAATGGTGGATGTGGGAATGCATGAAAATATTGAGCTGCTTAGTTTATCGGAAATAATTAAGATAGAGGGATCCATAGGTAATTTTAAAGTTACCATAAGAAAGAAGCCTCGGTATATAAATATAAAAAGCTGTACCTCATGCATTCCCACATCCAC
>JAMCQQ010000380.1:0-689 GCA_023379515.1 Actinomycetota bacterium | reverse complement strand
AAGCCGGGTTATCTTCCAGAAAAGCTATATCTAAAATGTTTGTACAGGCAGTGCCTTCGGCTTATTTTATAAATAAAAAAGGAAAGGCGCCATGCAGAAGCAACTGTCCCGCAGATGTTCCGGCCCAGGGCTATATTGCTTTAATAAAAGAAAAAAAATATACGGAAGCTTTAAAACTTCACAGGACAGAAAATCCATTTCCTTCAATATGCGGAAGGGTCTGCACCCATTTATGTGAAAAAAATTGTACCAGAAATCTTGTTGACGATCCAATATCCATAATGAACCTGAAAAGATTCATTGCTGATTATGAATTAAGTTTAGGTGAAATTCCATTACCGGAAATGGAGGAGAGAAAATCAGCCAAGGTTGCTGTTATTGGTTCAGGTCCTGCGGGACTTACTGCTGCATATTATCTGTCCAAAAAAGGATTGGGTGTTAAAGTATTTGAATCCATGCCTGTTGCCGGTGGTATGCTAAGGCTTGGAATTCCTGAATACAGGCTGCCTTCAGAAATTCTTGATCTTGAAATAGATCTTATCAAGAGGATGGGAGTTGAAATAATAACAAATTCCAAAATTGCCAGCAGTGACGATATATGGAAATTAAGACATAAGGATGGATTTGATGCAATATTTTTGGCTACAGGAGCGGATAAAAATGTCCCGGTAGGAATTGATGGTGAAAAT
>JAMCQQ010000379.1:882-3394 GCA_023379515.1 Actinomycetota bacterium | reverse complement strand
CCCAGATAACACTTCATCTTACCAATACAGATGGAAGAGGATGTGTTCAGGCATTTACTATTCCATCGCTTGGAGTCCAGAAAGTAATACCTGTTGGGTCTTCTGACACGGTTTCTTTTACTGCTCCCCAAACTCCTGAACAAATTCCATTTATGTGCAGTATGGGAATGTATAGAGGTGTGATAAATGTAATATGATAAAAAAAGTTTTTAAAATAAAAGGAATGCATTGTACTAGCTGTGCTTTTAACATAGATGGAGAGCTAGAAGATACAGAAGGTGTCAAGGAATCTAAAACAAGTTATGCAAAGCAGCAAACAGAAGTTACTTTTGATGAAGAAAAAATTAACGAAGAAAAAATTTTAGAAGTAATTAAAAACGCAGGTTATTCGGCTTCTGTCTAGGTTTACGGATTTATTAATCCGATGGAGTCTATTTTGGGGAATATGCTTCTTATTTCCTCCCAGAATTTCTCAGATAAATTGCTTGAAAATTTTCCATACCTACGGCCCGATTCTGTTTTAGAACATAAATTATTTTCCCATCTTCTTATAATCCGAAGAATATTATCCCCTTCTTCATTTAATTTCTCCTGCCATTTCTCGGGATCTGCGAGATACTTATCATGAATATCTTTAAAGGGTATGAAAATATCTTTATGGATCTCAAGCATTTCTTCAACTTGTTTTTTATATTTTGCCATGAATAAATATAATAAAGCAATTTATTGTATTTAGTCAATTCCTAAAATAGGATTTTATCCTCTAAGTCTTTTTGTCCATGCAACTAAAGCTTCAAGAAGTTCTTTTATTTTATCCTTCGTATGCTGGTCAATTAATTTTCTGTCTTTTATTTTTTTGTGTGCAAAAGGGATAATAACTTCAGGTATTTGTAATGGATGCATATTGAGGAATACAAAAGTATTTCTTAATGCATATTTTGCCCTTGCTCCTCCCAGCATTCCTTCAGATTCACTCATAACAGCTACAGCTTTATCGTTGAAACTATTATCTCCGTAAGGTCTAGAAGCCCAATCTATAGCATTTTTTAAATAACCTGGAATTGAATAGTTATATTCGGGAGTTGAAATAAGAATTGCATCTGCTTCTTCTATTTTTTCCTTAAATTCTTTTACCGCTTCCGGCGGGTCTCTTTCCATGTCTTGGTTAAATAATGGAAATTCTCCGATTTTTTCAAAAATTTCAATATCTGCATCTTCGGGTGCTAATTCTTTTGCAGTATTAAGAATTGTTTTACTATATGATCCTTTACGCAGGCTTCCTCCAAATCCCAAAATTTTTATTTTCTGATCCATATTCTCATGGTAGTTTCGTTATGTAAGAATTAAGGATGAATCATGAAAGAGTTAATTATATAATTTCCACCAAAAAGAGCCTGGATCTTAGTTAGGCTCTTTTTTATTATTTTTATTATTTTTGGGCAGACGGGGTTGTATTTGCGTTCTTAAATATTGGATTTAATTGAATATTTTGTGCTGTGATGCTTCCGTCTGAATTTTCAGCTCCGAATACTGCGACTTTTTCTCCATTTTTAAGTTCGCTTTTATTTATTGTTTCTGCTCTATTGATTTGGGTTTTATCTGATAAAAGAACTATCTTGGTGCTTCCGTCTTGAAGTTTTACGGTTATTGATTTATCGTCACTGCTTATTACTTCTCCGCTTACAGGCCTAAAACCCGCTCTGTTTCCTCCCATAATATTTCTTCCTTGTCTTTGAAATGTTCCTGCCTGCTGAGAGAAAGATGATCGTTTTGTCTGTTGGTATTTCATTCCCCCAAAAAAAGCTCCTCCCCCAACTATTATTAAAAGTACGATTGTTAATACTGGGATTTTTTTCATAATTATTCACCCCCTCTCAATTAGAATCTGTTTTTATTCATAACGTAATGCTTCAATAGGTTGTAACTCCGAGGCTCTACGGGCAGGATACCAGCCAAATAAAACGCCAATTCCTCCGGATACTCCTATTGCTAGTGCCATAGATGAAAAAGATAATACGAAAGGTAAATTAATTAATTTTGATGCAATAAAAGATAAAGCAATACCAAGGAGCATGCCGAAAAATCCTCCAACAACCGTTAAAATAATTGATTCGATTAAAAACTGTGCAACAATTGTTTTCTTTTTGGCTCCCAGAGCTTTTCTAAGTCCAATTTCCCTTGTTCTTTCAGTTACCGTTACAAACATAATATTCATAATTCCGATTCCACCTACAAGCAGCGATATCGCAGCAATTCCCGATAAGAGGGTGGTAAAAATGCCTGTTATTTGTGAAGCTGCATTTATGGTATCTGCTTGGGATGTAATTGTGAAATCTGCCTGAGTTGGATCGCTGAATTTATGTTTTGCAAGAAGAAAGTATCCTACCTGGTTTTGTGCCGTGGTCATAACATCCTGAGATTTTGCCTGAATAGAAATTGAGCTTATATAATCTACGCCAAAAATTTGTTTTTGTGCTGTGCTCAATGGGATAAAAACCATATCATCCATGGA
>JAMCQQ010000379.1:0-872 GCA_023379515.1 Actinomycetota bacterium | reverse complement strand
TATCATCCTGATTCAAAAAACCCGTTCCTCCTTTAGACTGGGTGACGCCAACAATCCTGAATGCAAGCTTATTTATTCGTATCGTTTGTCCGACCGGATCTGTTCCTTCTCCGTATAAATCGGTTACAACTTGAGGTCCTAAAACCGCAACTTTATTCATGCTGTCTACATCCTGCTTGGATATAAAGCTTCCGCTTGCCATATTTATTGTCCTGACACTTGCATAAGCAGGTGTTGATCCGACAATTTGAGTATTTGTGTTTGTTTTTCCGGCGCTTATTTGCGCTCTCCTTGTGAGTTCGGGAGATACATTTGCAACTGTCGTAACTTGGGAAGTTGTTTCTATTGCTTTTGCATCATCATATGTAAGACTTGTTCCTCCTCCTTGAGCTCCTCTTACTCCCTGACTATTTTGAGCACCGGGGACAACAGTTAATAAATTTGAACCAAGAGATTGAATTTGGGACTCAACAGATTTTTGGCTTGCTTCTCCTATGGAAACAAGTGCGATAACAGCTCCGATACCTATAACTATTCCAAGCGTTGCAAGACCTGTTCTTAGTCTATTTATTGTCAGTGCTTCAAGAGCTGATGAAAGTAACTCCCAAATATCCATATCTTAGTAAATTTTCAATTTATAATTATTAATTTTCATTCAATTTTTAATGTTTTTAATTTTAAGAATTAACATTTGATTTAAAATTTGTATTTTAAAACTTAAAATTATCTCCCTATTCTATTTTGTTTAATTTTTTTATCACTTAATATTTTTCCGTCTTTTAATGTAATTATTCTTTTGGAGTGAGATGCTATATCGGGTTCGTGTGTAATCATTACAATGGTATGACCTTTTTCATTTAAGTCCTGGAAAA
>JAMCQQ010000378.1 GCA_023379515.1 Actinomycetota bacterium | reverse complement strand
TTTACCTATTTTATCCTCTACATACCATAGATTTCCGTACCCATTAGCAAGAAATCTAGGAATTTTGTTATCTAATTCATTGCTGATGTATAAGCCCCAATTAAACTTATATGGTTTATCGAAATATATAAATCCTGGACCACCATTTATTTCCAACTCGTAATTATTGTTTGATATCTTTTTTATTCCTGATATTTTTAACTTATCTACCCATTTTTCATCTTGATTCAGATATAATACAAAACTATCTATCTTCCTAAAACCGTTTATATCGTAAGCAAATTCTACGTTTGTAAAGGTTATTTCGTGTTTGCCTGCTGTAAGATCCACTTTAGCAAGAGAGATTGGCTCGATATCAGAAAATCCCAAAACGACACGATTTATATAAAACTCCTTCCATTCTCCATTATCTATCCTAAATCGACCCTCAAAAGCTCTAAAGGCATTATTATTAATCAATATATTATAGAATCCATCCTTAGGGATATTAAACTCATAAGTTATCATCGGATCAATATGCACTTCTGGTATCATGGTATATGGTTGGTCATGCCATACATTATCAGAATTTTTTGATGTAAAAGATCCATTTTTATCAACAACTATAACCCTTCTCTCTAACATAGGAATATTCATGTTTGAAAACCAAAAAATATTTTCTTTAAGTAAATCGTACTGAAGTGTATAAACACCAGGTTGTTCGGGTGATTCTATTGTAGCATCTAACTCAATGGACTCACCTGGCAAAACATAATTTTTTAAATTGGTACGCTTACCATCAAATATGTTTAGTCTATTCTCTTTATTATTCATCCAGTGATACCCTAATCTTATAGGAGTTTTGCCATCGGTTACCCAAATCTCAGAACCTAAGTTCTTTATAATCAACCTTACCTTGTATATCTGGCTAGCTTCCATGACAGACGGAGTACTACCCTGGTCATCATAGCTTGCCTCTATTTTGTCTTCTCCTGCAATAGATACTGGTTTTAGTATATTAATAGGTACTATAAAATCGGTTGATTTATCCAAAAAGAAAGACGAGTTATCCGGTTCTATACCAGAAAAATATATAACTGATTCAGCACTTGGAAAAGAGAATGTTAGCAGATCATTCAAGTTTGAGAGGTTGCCGTCGAAATATATTATTCTTGATGGTGAAAACAAATTTGGTCTATCTATTGAATTTGCTATTGAATAGACATCAGCATTAGAAAAGGATTTAACCAAACTCAAATTTGGAATATTATTTACTTGTTCCACTTTTTTTAAGTCGTTTGGATAATGTAATATCGCATAATCCACACCAAGAAATGCTAAAATATTAATTGCCTCTGGATTATTAATATTAAATGTAGTCTCATAAGCATAAATTTCATGTTCATCTATAGGATATGCAGTTGTATTAAACAATTTCTTGTGATGATACCTTTGATAGAAAAGGTACTCACTTTGTGTATTAGTTGTATAAGTATCAGAGCTAATGTTTTTATATTCAACTATAGATACATCTCCTGGCTGTTTGGCAAGCCATTGGTATTCGTTTGGTATATCCTTAAATCTTGTTGGAACAAATCCCGGGATAAAAGCATATTCAAGCATGACTATTGCTCCAAGTCCACTTATAAGAAGTATCTTCAAACTCCTTTTTTTCAATTTCTCCAATAAAAGCTTAAGACCAAAGGAAGCATAAATACAAAAGATAGCGATTGTAAATATTACGATTCTAGAGTAAATCCTAATAAATGGGATTAACCTGTATAGGAAGTAAGTCGGATTATATATCTCGTGACCAAAGAGTTTAACCGTTGGTGGAAGGGAAATATAGAACATTACAAAAATTAGAATAATAGATAATATGACGAAGTTCTTATTACTTACTTGATCAGCTTTTAATTCGTATTCTCGATATTTAGTTTCAGAATTATTTATTGTTCTTAACACAAATACAAAACCGATAAGAGCAAGCGCTATTAATACATATCCAATATATAGAACTTCGGTTCCAGTTTTAGGAAGATGTGGGTATAAATACTTAGTTAGTATATTACCAAATATCGGGTTAGTATTAGGAGGGATGAAATATTCCCACCCAATCGGATTAAACATGTAAAGATCAGAAATAGCGCGCTTTAACATACCCTTTTGCCCAAAGATTATAATCTTTACAGCAGGTATCAAAATAGGCATACTTCCAATTATCGTGATTAAGCTAAAACTCAAGACTCTGAATATCATAAATTTAAATTCTTCAAATTGCCGCTTTGATACAAAAACTAAAAGAAAATATAAAACAGTTATAGATATGATAATGAAAGAGAAAAATCCATAGTGCATATCTGAGTAGATATTTAAAAGAAATGAAATTGATAAAAGTAAAATAGATTTCCAACTTTTATCTTTTAAGAAAAAAACCAGGGCAAATAGAAGAAGAGGAATCCATTGTACCTGTGCAAGGCTTAACTGATACTGGCTTTGAAATAGATGATACGGCGAGAAAGTAAATATGAAAGCAGCAAAAATAGAGGGTAGTCTACTTCTAGAAAAATACTTAAAGGCAAAATATGAAGTTAGGTAAGATAGGACGAAGGATGAAAGGGAAATTATGTTAAAGGAAAATACTTCATTAAAATATTTTGAAAACGGATAAGAAAAAAACTATAAATAATATTAAAATTTTTATATAAAGTACCAAAAGGGTATACTTCTAAATCAGAGAAAAAACTCAAGGAAAATGGTTTGTTTAAAAATGATCTTATCCAAAAGCCATAGGTAGCGTTAAAGGCATCACCAGGAAAAGATACTTGATAATAACTACTTAATAAAAAAATTAATAAAATATATATAAAAACAAAAATGATAACTAACAAGGTTTTAAAATTTTTCTTAAAAAACACAATCAAAATATCTTGAAAGCATCGCCAAGTTAAAATTAAGTCTCTCTGTAATTTGCAGAATCGATCCATCATCCTATTGTTGGGTCATATCTTAGTTCTATCAATTAATTATATCCATGGGTATGGTATGCACCCCTGTAGCTGAACAAAAAGTTAAGACAAATTAACAGGAGATAAACTCACTTAATTTCTGATATATAAATCATATATACCTGGCTTTTTAACAAATAGCAACTTTGTATCATAAAAATCTCTAATTAATACAAAATTATCTATATTGATATCATCGGTATATATTTTCTTTTAACATAATTTCCCTTT
>JAMCQQ010000377.1 GCA_023379515.1 Actinomycetota bacterium | reverse complement strand
CAATAGGATTTTGAAATCATTAAAAAGCTTAAGCAAAAAGATGTATCTATTATTTTCATTTCTCATAAATTACAGGAGGTTTCGCAAATAACAGATAATATAACAGTGCTTAGGGATGGCAGAAAGACCGGGTCAGTTCTGACAAGGGAAGCAAAACAGGATGTTCTGATAAAATGGATGGTTGGCAGGGAAGTAAGCAATCTTTTTCCTAAATCTGAAGTTAAAATAGGAGAAATAGTACTTGAAGTGAAGAATCTTACTTCACTGGCAAATGGATTTAAGGATGTATCATTTTTCTTAAAAAAAGGGGAAATACTGGGACTGTTTGGTTTGATTGGCGCCAAAAGGACCGAGCTGGTCAGGGCTTTATTTGGTGCTGACAGGACTGATTCGGGTGAAATTTATCTTGATGGAAAATTAATTAAAAACAGCAACACTGAATCTATGTCTAATAAAGGCATGGGCATGGTTCCTGAGGACCGAAAATATTCAGGCATATTTCCAATACTTTCAGTAGGACAAAATATTTCAATTGCGAGTTTGAACCAATTTTCAAAATTGTCTTTTATTAATAGATTAAAGGAAAGAAAAAGTATCCGGTATATTATTGATAAGTTGAATATAAAAACACCAAGCATAGAAAGGCAAATTCTTTATCTTTCTGGTGGGAACCAGCAAAAAGTTATAATTTCCCGATGGCTGATAAAAGATGATATAAAAGTATTGATAATGGATGAACCAACAAGGGGTATAGATGTCGGAGCAAAATCAGAAGTACATAAAATTATTTCTGATCTAGCCGGGAAGGGAATAGGAATAATTATGGTCTCTTCCGAACTGCCGGAAATCCTGGGTATGAGTGACAGAATAGCAGTTATGCGGGATGGCCGGATAGCAGGAATCTTTACCAGGCAGGGAGCCACTCAGGAAGATTTATTAAAAGCTGCAATTCTTATATAAAGAGGTAGGAAATGACTCAAACAATAAATACAAATGAAAAATCTCTGAAAGCAAAAAGTTTTTTTAAGAAAATCCTTAAGTATGAACAATTTGGTATTACGGTAGCTATAGTATTAGAGATTGTGATTTTGTCCATATTCGCACCAAGATTTTTAACAGTTGATAATATTTTAAATGTTTTAAGATCTGTTTCAATTATCGGAATTGCAGCAATCGGAGTGATGATGACCATATTGCTTGGCGGCATGGATATCTCAATGGGATCCATGCAGGGAGTAGTAGGCATAGGAGCAAGTCTTGTTTATGTTTATACCGGCAGCGCAGCGCTGACCCTTTTAGTTACTTTGTGCATAGGTTTGGGTATAGGTTTTTTAAACGGTCTGTTTATTACCAAGTTAAAAATTGCTGATATTATCGTAACCATCGCAATGATGTTTTCATTGAGAGGATTAACTTACCTGCTGACCTCCGCACACCCGGTAAACTGGTTCCAGAAGAGCTGGCTTGACTGGATTGGCACCGGATACCTTGGGCCAATACCGGCTCCGGTAGTTATTTTAGCGGTTTTATTTATTTTATTTAATTTTATTCTTAATAATTCATCATTCGGCAGAAAAATATATGCAGTTGGTGGTAATAAGGAAGCAGCTGTTTTATCAGGCATAAATGCAGATAAAATGAGAATTTTTGTTTATATGATTTCCGGATTAACTGCAGCCATCTCAGGTTTGGTGCTGGCTTCAAGATTGTCATCAGGACAGCCAAATGCCGGGGTTGGTTTTGAATTTCAGGTTTTGGCCGGAATATTATTAGGTGGTGTCGGACTTTCTGGCGGATATGGCAAATTAACAGGGACCATGATAGGCGTTCTTTTCTTCGGTATATTGTCAAATGGTCTCATATTGATGAATGTATCTTCTTTCTGGCAGCAATTTTTAACAGGTTTTTTAATTCTGGGCGCAGTTGGGCTTGATGTGAAAACCAGAGCCCTCAACAAATAAGGTTACAGGAAAAAGGCTACTAAAAATGTATTAAAGAAGGGGTAATGATGAATTCAAAAGAAAGAGTTTTAACTGCCATTGACCATAAAGAACCGGACAGAATTCCCCGTTTTATTTTTTTAACACCTGAAGTTTCGGATTCTTTAAGTAATATATTGGGACTTGATTTGGATGATCCTTATGCTCTGGACGTGGAATTGGGCAATGACATGCTTTTGTGCTATCGCGGAATCGGAGACATACCTGGAGTCTATAAGAGAAAGTATGATGAAAAAGTACCAAGTGAATTTTATGACAGGTGGGGGATTAAATACCGAGAAGTTAATTACGGTAAGGGCCAGTTCAGGGGAAAATATACTGAAATGGTTGAGCACCCTTTGGCTGAAAATACTGATCTCGGTAAATACAGAATTCCAAATCCGGCAGAAGAAGATTTTACTGCAATGACAGAATTGGTTAAGAAATATGGACATGAGTACGCAATAATTGCCGGTGTGGCCTGTACTATTTTTGAGGCTTCATGGTATCTGAGGGGTCTGGAAAATTTTATGATGGATTTAAAACATAACCGTGATTTTGCAAATGAACTGATGGATATGGTTATGCAATATCATCTGGAAGTTGCAAGAAAAATGATAACAATGGGAGCTGATATCGTATGGGTGGGCGATGATGTCGGCATGCAGTCAGGTATGTATATATCACCTCAGGATTTCAGGGATTTCCTGAAACCCCGGTATGCACATATGTTTAATGAATTCAGAAAAATAAAAAAAGATATAAAAATTGCTTATCATAGTGATGGATATATGGAACCTGTAATACCCGATTTTATTGAAATTGGCCTGGATATCTTAAATCCTGTTCAGCCTTCCTGTATGAATCCATATGAGATAAAAAAGAAATACGGAAAGAACCTGACTTTTTGGGGAACGGTAGACGTACAAAAAGTTATGCCTTTCGGAACAACTGCTGAAGTAATCGGTGAGGTTAAAGAAAGAATCAGAACAGTTGGTCCCGGCGGGGGGTTTATTCTATGTTCTGCGCATTGTATACAACCCTCCAATAGAGCTATAGACAATATATTTGCTTATTATTGGGCAGTAAATAAATATTCCAATTATCCTTTAAGCATCTAAATAACTAAAATAATTAACGGATGATTTTTTGCTAAATAACCATTTTCTAACCGGGACCAAAGGCTAATTTCAGGAACAAAAATGTTTATCTGTAAGGAGAGGATATGGATTCCAGAGAAAGAGTTTTTACAGCTTTAAGTCATAAGCAGCCTGACAGGATACCAAGATTTAATTGGTTTGCTCCTGATGTCAGTAATAAATTGAGGGATACCCTTGGATTAAAAAAGGATAATCCCAGACTGCTTGATTTTGAATTTGATCATGATTGGATCGTTGAATTCGTTGGTATTACAAGCCCCTGGGTTACACAAATATATACTCCGGATAATTTGCCGCAAGATGGTATTTTTCTAAAAGATGCCTGGGGGATAGGTTATAAGGGGTTTATTGACAAGACAGGAGGTTCTTATCCTTCCATAAATTTCCATCCCCTGGCCAAATCGGCAGATTTTTCCAACTATGCATTTCCTACAGTTCAAAAAGATGTGGATTTTGTTCCTTTAAAAAAAATTATTCATGAATATAAAAAAAATTATCCGATAGTGTCAGCCACTCCTTCTACTATTTTTGAAACATCCTGGTATTTGCGGGGTTTTGAGAATTTTTTAAGTGATCTGGTAATAAACCAAGATTTTGCTGAAGAATTAATGGACAGGGTAATGCAGATTAATCTGGAAATCACCCGGAAAGCAGTTGAATCGGGTGCAGATATAATATGGCTGGGTGATGACGTCGGTATGGAAACGGGTATGATAATTTCCCCGCAAATATGGAGAAAATATTTGAAACCCAGATATGCTAAAATTATCAGTGCTTTAAAAAAAATAAATAAGGATATCTTTATAGCCTATCATTCTGATGGAGCTATAGAGCCGGTAATTCCGGATTTTGTAGAAATCGGCCTGGACATATTGAATTCCCTGCAGCCAAACTGCAATGATCTTGGAATCATAAAGAAGAAATTTGGCTCCAGATTGTCATTCTGGGGAGGCGTAGATGTACAGCATGCAATCCCATTCGGCAAACCGGAAGAAGTAGTAGGGGAGGTAAAAACAAGGATAAGTCAGCTTGGGCAGGATGGAGGTTTTATAATGTGCGCTTCAAACGGGATAGAACCATCAGAAAGGATAATAGAGAATATTTTTATTTATTACTGGGCACTTGAAAAATATGGGAAATATCCATTAAAAAATTAACAGGAGGCAAGGTTATGAAAATTTTATTATCAGATATGACTTCCAAAGAACTGGAAGATGCCATAAAGAAAAACGCCCTGATTTTACTTCCGGTTGGTCAGATTGAAGAACACGGTCCTCATTTGCCTGTTGGCTGTGATGCCTATATAGGCGAAAGAATTGCAAAGTCAGTGGCAGAAAAGTTATCTTCGGATATTCCTGTCCTAACCATGCCGGTAATCTGGTCAGGGTATTCACCGAAGGTAATGTCCAAATGGAAGGGAACCTTAAGGGTAAGAACCAGAGTGGTTATGGATTTGGTGCATGATGTCCTTGCCTCGCTCTGTGAGATGGGATTTAAAAGAATTGTAGTAATAGATTCTCATGGCCAGCACAGGGGAATTCTTGAAGTTGCAATAAGAGAAATTGCTGATGAATATAAAGTCTACTGCGCGCTAACCAGTCCATTCACTTTTTCTGCGGACCTCTACGGCAGTATAAGGAAAACAAAATTAGGAGGTGCAGCACATGCCTGCGAATGGGAAACTTCGCTAATCATGCACCTTGGTTATGATATTGATATGTCCAAAGCTACGGATATTGATAAAATGAGTTATAAGTCTGAATTTTATGAAGCAGACGGGATTGGCAAAAAACTGGCTTTTATTTCTTTGTGGGGAATACAACAGAGCAAGTCGGGCTGCTATGGCGACCCTACTGTTTCAAGTAAAGAAACAGGAAAGAAATTATTTGATTATATTGTTGAAAGATATGTGAGGTTTTGCAAGGAATATGTATCAATGAAATTGACCGGTGACTAGACAAATCAATCTACTAAATAAATTAATTCTTTACT
>JAMCQQ010000376.1 GCA_023379515.1 Actinomycetota bacterium | reverse complement strand
CGTTCTGACTGGATTGATAATGGCACAAAGAGTGTTCAGATTCCTGATGAAAAAGAATCTAAGGCAATGTGGGAAAGGATAATATTGGGACAACCGACAAGTATGTATGGTCTTGAATATAGCAGTGTCGAAAATATTCCGGAATCCATGGGTGAAAATGAATTATATTTTGGTAAGTTAAAGATTAAAAACACCGGATCAGTTAACTGGAACAGAGGTGGGGAAAACCCATTTTACCTGAGCTATCACTGGCTTGATTTTGAAACAAAAAAAACTGTCGTATTGGACGGCGAAAGGACCTATATGCCTTATGATTCTGTAAAACCAGGTCAGGAAGCAGAGTTTGATATAAAAATCTTATCACCCCCGCAAAAGGGAAATTATATTTTACAAATTGATATGGTTCATGAAGGTAAAACATGGTTTTCCTATCAGGGAGTTCCCCCGCTTGAAAAATATGTTGCCGTAAACGTACTATACTCTGCACAATATAATGATAATGGGACAACCCCAAACGAAGTCCTGCCGGGCCAGAAATTTGAAACTCAAATCACTGTTACAAATACAGGTTACCTGCTGTGGAGCAATTCGGGCCAAAAAAGAGTTGACCTGGGAGTTCACTGGTATAACAGAGATACCAGAGAAGTTGTTGTTTATGACAGTGACAGCGGTGAATTGTCAAGCAATATTGATCACAATGAAAAAGGAACCGTTAAGATGGTTATAACTGCTCCTGTCAAACCGGGAAGATATGTGCTTGCTTATGACCTTGTTCATGAAACAGTAGCATGGTTTTCCCAAAAAGGTGTTATCCCGCTTGAAATAGATATAAACGTCGGTGTGACATTAGATAAGACAATTGCTAAAAAAACTTCAGTAATGATTTATAATGGCTGCGGTATCAAGGGTTCTGGCACTGATTTTCAGAATTATATCAAGAAATATGAATTTAAGATAAAAGGCATAGCTAATGCTGAAAACTATAATTTTGAAAAAACAAAGATAATATATAAAAGCGGCAAACAGCAGAATGCCGAGCAGCTTGCCCTGATCTTAAACAGCTATGAAATTGAACAATATAGCAGCAAATGGAGCAATTATTATTCAACTGCAGATGTGATTGTGATTATTGGCAAAGACTACAAAGAAAATATACAACAGTAGGCAAAATACCTTAAATTCTGTGCTATAATTGGCATATGAAAAGAAGTTCGGCACTTAAAATAATAAGACTTTTAATATTTGACATAGCTATAATATTCTCTTCTTTTATTATTTCTTTTTTTCTGCGTGGAGTAATAAATATTAGCATAAGCGGGACCATATTTTCCCAGTATTCAAATTATATTGGGACATATGTCCTGATAATAATCTTTGTAAAGATTGTTATGTTCGTTATTTTTGGGATGTATCGAAGAGTATGGAAATATGCATCAATCAAGGATATGGTGGCCATTGTCGAAGCAGTTACGTTATCCATTATAGTAATGGGTGTAATTTTTTATGTATTGAGCCAGCCTGTCAATTGGTTCGGTCGTGTCTTCGTGCTTCCATATTTTCCCCGAAGCATCTTAATTATTGACTATCTGATGACTTTGCTGTTAGTGATAATTTCACGATTTTCCGAAAGGTTTTTCAATGAACTCAGGTTTGGTAAAAGAGGTATCAGAAAAAAGAGAGTGCTGATTGTCGGTGCCGGCGATGCCGGTGAAATGATTGTAAGGGAAATGATAAGACAGCGAAACAGTGAATATATACCTATAGGATTTTTAGACGATGACAGAACGAAATTAAACAATCATATCCATGGTATAAAAGTTCTGGGACCTTTATCCAGTCTGGAAGATACCATACAGAAGTTTACGATAGATGAAATTCTTGTTGCGATGCCTTCGGTGCCAGGGATGGTTCGAAAAGACATAACGCTTAGAGCTAAAGGAGCAGGTGTAATTTGTAAAACATCCCCAAGCCTTTACGAAGTAATTGACGGCAAGGTTTATCTTGACCAGATCAGAGACATCGGGGTTGAAGATATTTTGGGCAGAGAACCGATAAAAGTTAAAATTACAGAGATAGCTTCGGAATTTAAAGATAATATAATTCTAATTACAGGCGCAGGCGGCTCGATAGGTACGGAAATATGCAGACAGCTTTTAAGATTTGGACCTTCAAAACTTATAATAATAGATCACTCTGAGAATAATTTGTTTTTAATTGAAGAAGAGCTTAAAAATAAGTTTAATTTTAACTCACTGATTCCTATAGTGGCCGATATCAGGGAAAAAAAGTTAATGAGCTATGTATTCAAAAGATACCGTCCTTCGATAGTTTTTCATACCGCTGCATACAAGCATGTGCCGCTAATGCAGTTAAATCCCGATGCTGCTGTAAGAAATAATTACCTTGGCACCAAAATTCTTGCAAAAACTGCCATAGAAACAAAAGTAAAAAGGTTTGTGATGCTCTCAACCGATAAGGCTGTAAAACCTAAAAATGTAATGGGGATTTCGAAGCTTCTTGCAGAAAGATATCTCCAGTCTATATCAAAGGCAAACAGTACAAAATTTATGATTGTAAGATTTGGCAATGTACTGGAAAGTCATGGCAGTGTTGTAAATATTTTTAAAGAGCAGATAAGCTCAGGTGGACCAGTTAAAATAACCCATCCAAAAATGAACAGGTATCTTATGACCATCCCTGAAGCAAGTCAGCTTGCCATACAAGCGTGTATTATGGGTAGTGGCGGAGAAGTTTATGTACTAAATATGGGAGAACCAATAAATATTCTGGACCTTGCTACCAATATGATAAAATTATACGGTATGGAACCTAACAGAGATATTGAAATAATATACACTGGCCCAAGAGAAGGTGAGAAGATAACCGAGGAGATAATATGTGAAGACGAAATTCTTACCGAAAGCAGGTTCAAACATATTTTTGAAGCAAAGTGCAACGGATCTTTTGATAGGGAAGAGCTTTCCAATATTTTGTTCAGTATTGAAAAAGAAATAGAAACTTATGATTACAGGAACCTGTTTAAAGACCTAAGGCGCCTGATACCTGATTTTAATGAAAAAGAAATGTGGTACATGTTATGATCCGTAAGTTTATGAAAAGGTCCTTTGACCTTTCCGCTGCGATTATTCTGATAATAATATTCTTACCCTTTTGGATCATAATTTTATCATATTGGTAGCAAG
>JAMCQQ010000375.1 GCA_023379515.1 Actinomycetota bacterium | reverse complement strand
GATGAAGGCCGGAAACCGGTTTGGAAGTTGGAAAAAGGAGGTTGGTAAAGATGAGAGAGGAAAAAATAATAGGGAAAGCAATAGAAGAAGTAATAGGGGATAAAATAATGATAGGAGAAAGGAAGGAGATAGAAAAAACAAAGATGACTGGGGAACCGATAAGGAGTTATAGAGATTTGAGGGTTTATCAGATGTCTTATACGGCATCGATTGAAGTGTTGATAAAATTTCTTCCCTTGCTGCCAAAAGAAGAAAAATATGACCTGGTGGATCAGTTAAGGCGTTCCAGTAAAGCAGTGCCGCGATTGATCGCCGAAGGATATGCTAAAAGACATCAGCATAGAGGTTTTCATAAATATATTGATGATTCAATGGGAGAGGCAAATGAAACGTCCGTTAGTTTGTCGCAGTGTAGAGATGCGTATTCTAAATATGTCGATAAAGAAATGTGTGACAGGTTAATAGATACCTATGATAGGATCGGGCGGCAGCTTTATCGATTGAGGGAGAGATGGAGGAGTTTTGGGGGATGATTGGGATGGAAGTTGGGAATGGAAGCCGGAGGCCGGTTTGGTGTTTGTGGAAGATGGAAGTTGGGAATAGAAACTGGAGGTCTGGTTCATATGCAACATGGGCGGAGGATGGTACTGCAAAAATATACAGCCCCTGCCAATGCGGGATTATGGATTTATAATTTGGTTATCTTTAAAAGGAGGGCGATGTTGGATAGATGACGACCAAACCGTTTACGCAGTTGAATTTATACGCTCACTCGCGAGATCATTTTGATGTTTTTTCCCTCTCCATCCCATAGCGTATTTTTAACCCTCTTTCAACAAGCTCGTATATTTCTTCCATAAGAAAAGGCATTCTTAAATATTCATAAATACCAAGCTTGTTTACTTCCGGCGCAAATCCTTCAAAACAATATGCGGTTATTATTGCTATCGGTACATTTAAGCCCTTTTCCCTGATCAACCTTGGAAGATCAATGCCATTTAATTTGTTTTGTCCAAAATAAGCTTCGGCGAATATAATGTCTATGTCTTTATTGACGATCTCCATTCCTTCTTCAATATTAAGAGCCGTTACCACATCAATACCTTTTATTTTTAATATTAATTTAAAACTCTCTATAACAGAAGGATCGCGAAATATGCATAATATGGCAATTTTTCTGCCAAGGATCTTTGCGCATTGCAACAAATAATTATTATATTCTTCCTGTTTTATTTTATTTCTTGTCGATTCTTCCCAGCAATTTATGCATAATCCTCTTTTAAATACTTCTCTCGTTTTGCATTTATTGCATAGAATATTTTTGGGGCGTTCTAGTCTCTGCTCCTCCTTATAACATCTATAACACAATCCGCCTTTAAGGAATTCTTGCTTGCCACATTTCTTGCACTTAGCCATAAAATCAATTTGCCTCCTCAATCATCGCAAGCATATAAGCCGGCGGGTGCGTTGGTCTTGCTAAGCATTTGCCCCGTTTAATATATCTCTACAATAAATACATCTTATGTTATGGGAATACCGTTTCATAGCCATTGGAAGTAAAAATATTATTGACGATGCTTTTGCTTTCATCAATAGTCTTATTGCTAAGTAGTTTAGCTGTATATCCCATAGATACTACTTTTGGAACTTCAAACCCCGAAAGTGAACATTCTTCTTCAACTACCTTTTCCTTAAGGCAGCATGAATTATCAATATTCAATTTCATTCCGCTTTTATTTATCGCTTCAATTATATCCTCTAAAGTATCGGATATATTGTCCTTAATCTCATCAGAACAGAAATCTTTACTGTAATTCCCTATTTCATTATTTCCATATTCTATATTAATTAGTACTTTCATGGTCTTACCTTGTTTTACATGATACTCCTAAACCTCAGTTGCTTCCATAGATCTTTATCGGATAGGCTTAAACCTTCGTCCCCGCAAATTATCGAGGCCTGCATATATTTGTCAAAAATCTTCTTGGAGCAGACTAAATGATATAATATCGAGCAATGAATGCGGCGGATAACAATCTTTATAAATCAATTATAGTTGATTGTATTACAAAGGACATTGACGAAGCATATAAGGCCAATATATATGCAGGTTGTGTAATCCTAATTCTTTGCGCGATTGATGCAATGGCGGCCTTGTCAATGCCAAACGGACAAAAAAATGTCACAAAAAATGATTTTATTGATTGGGTAGGGGAATATATGAAAACCGATAAAGATCAAACATATCAATATGATCCCATCGATTTATATGGAGCACGATGCGGGATTGTTCATAGGTACAGCGCAGAATCAGATTTAAGTGATTTAAAAAATTGCAAAATATTTGTTTATTATGATGGATCCGATCATTGTTATGATTCGAAAAAAGCAAATGATTTTGTTGAGATTAGTATTCCGCGATTGAAAGAAGATTTCAAAAAGGCTGTAATTAATTTCTTGGAAGATGCCTGTAAGGACGTTAATCTGAAAAACAGAATCGATAGCAGAATCACTAAGTTGTTCCAATTTGAGGATGTTTAATCGGGAGATCAGGAAAACATCATCCTACCCACCTCCGGCTTCCAAACCCACCAAACCGGCCTCCGGTTTCCCCACCCAATTCCCAACCTCCAGAAATCCAAACCGGCTTCCTAACCCAAAACCCAACTTCCGACATCAACTAATCAAAGATTAATCTCAACATAACCTGACAATTCAGTGGTCTTGAAATCGGGGGAGACGCTGGTCTGCTGGTTGAACAGACCGGTGATGTGGACATATTCTG
>JAMCQQ010000374.1 GCA_023379515.1 Actinomycetota bacterium | reverse complement strand
AGCCTTCCCATATTTTTTGCTGTGGGATCTCCAAATTTGTTTGCGATATATCCATGAGAATATTCGTGAAGTATTACACCGACAAGTAGCCCGGGAACCATTACTACAAGCTGTTTTAAGAAAATTACGATTTCATTTCCTACATTGTTAAGCATAATTAATTTGATTAAGCCTTTTCTCCTAAAGTGTTACTAATATAATAGGTTATTAATTTATAAATTTCTAATAACTTTTGATTTAAGTTTATACCTTATCAAAAAGCAGTAAAAATGCAATAAAAATATGTATCGGAAGCATCTAAAATTTCGTGATAAAAAGTAAATTGATAAGCCAGGATGGGTATTGAGAAAACCATTTGAAGGCTTAAGCGGGCATGGTTCCTCCTCCGGGAGGAGAGCGAAGCCTGAAAAGCCTGCGTGTTTTCGAAATACCCATCATGGCTCTTAAGATTCTTCTTTATTGCTATCATGAAATTTTAGATGCTAACATGTATATCTATCTGCTTTTTTCTTTATCCCTGGGGTGATATTTAAAATAAGTTTCCTTGACATGCTTCTTGTTAATGTTTGTATATATTTCCGTTGTTGAAATACTGCTGTGCCCCAGCAATTCCTGTACAATCCTTAAATCCGCCCCTCTTTCAAGCATGTGTGTTGCATAACTATGCCTGAAAAGATGAGGATATAGATTTTTATTCAAATTGGCTTTGCCGGCATATTTTTTAAGTATTTTCCAAAAACCCTGTCTTGTTATCTTTTGGCCGTTCTGTTCAAAAAAAACATTTTCGGATTTACGCTCTCTCTCAATATTGTATCTGGCTGTTCTTATATAGTTTTCAAGACAATCTTTGGCTGTATCACCGATGGGAGTAATCCTTTCTTTATTGCCCTTTCCGATGAATCTCACCAAACCTTCTTCAAAATCAATATCCGATAGTTTTAAATCCACTATTTCACTTACCCTCATGCCGCATGAGTATAAAAGCTCAAACATTGCCTTATCGCGAAGTTCAAGATAAGAAGAGCTCGGGATACTTTCAAGGAATTTTTTTACTTCCCGCTCGTCTAAAATTTCAAATATTTTTTTGGGCAGTTTTGGATTTTTTATTGTGCTGAACGGATTTTTTTGGATTTTTCCATCCCTTACAAGATATTTATAAAATGTTCTAAGTGTTGATAATATTCTGGACACCGAAGAACTATTTTGCGTCTTATAGAGAAATTCCAAAAAATAAAGGATTTGATTATTTGAAACTTTTAGAATCCCTTTTATTTTATTCCGGTTAATGAACAATTTATATTTTTCCAAATCCCTTTGATAGGAAACTACTGTATTTTTTGAAAGTCTGCGCTCAAATCTTAGATAATCAATGAAATCATTTATAAAATTTTCATTTAATTTCAAGATAATCCCTTGCCATCATGATGCCTATAATGCTTTTAGCGTCATTGATCTCACCATTTTTAATCATTTTCAAGCAATCTTCGAGCTTTATTTTGATTATATGCAAAAACTCATCATCTTCAAGGTTGTTTTCTTTCTCTTCAAAATCCTGAACAAGATATATATCCATTTTTTCATTACTGAATCCCGGAGATGTAAATATTTGAGCAATATGAATAAAACTGCCTCCCTGACCGCCAACTTCTTCCTTAAGTTCACGTTTTGCACATTCAATTGGATATTCACAACCATCGAGCTTGCCTGCAGGAATCTCTGTTAAAATACTTTCTACGGGATATCTATACTGTTTGACAAGAATTACCTCATTTTCTTTATTTATTGGTACTACAGCGACTGCACCAGGGTGTTCAACCTTTTCACGTGTTGTTATCTTATTATTTGGAAGCCTGACCTGATCAAAATAAAGTCTTAAGATTTTACCTTTAAAAATTTCTCTTGAGCTTACTTTTTCTTCATATAATTTTTTTTCCACTTTTAATTGCTCCGATTTTAAAATTATTTCTTGTAAACACAAAGCTCAATGATAAAAGCTGTTAATTTTTCAAGCTCTTTTATCTTTACATATTCTTTGCATGAATGAACATTTTCCATCCCTGCAGAAAGAATTATAGCTATTTTCCCTCTTGAGTTTAAGATATTCACATCACTTCCACCAACAGTCGAAATGATTTTGGGTTTTATTCCGAGTTTTTTGAAAACATTTTTTGCCATTATGACCGGCAAGTCATTTTCAGCTATTTTAAATCCATTATATTCTCTTTTGACTTTAAATTTAGCTTTCGCCCCATTTTTCTTAGCACATGTTACAAAATCATTTACAATCTGATCCGTCAATTTCTCTAATTTCTCTTCTGTCAGACTTCTGGCTTCTGCTTTGATTTCAACTTTTTCCGGAATTATATTTGTGGCAACTCCACCTTCGATTATGCCAATATTGCATACCGTTCCCGGTTCAATTTTTCCAAGCTTCATATTTGATATTGCATATGAGGCAACTTGGATTGCATTAATACCTTTTTCAGGTGAAATACCTGCATGTGCCGCTTTTCCGATAATCGTTATATCAATTGCATTATGGAAAGGTGCCTGACTAAATATCGTACCGATATCTCCAACACCATCAAATAAAAATCCATATTTTGCTTTTAAAGGTTTTAAGTTCATATTTCTCGAACCCAGTAATCCAGCTTCCTCTGCAATTGTAAATATGAGATAAATATCACCTGTTTTTATTTCAAAATCTTTTATGGTTCGAATTGCTTCTATTATCGCTGCAACAGCTACCTTGTCGTCAGCACCAAGAATACAATTTTTATTTTTGTTTACAATCTTTTCATTCCGTATCCCGGGTTTAATCTCTCCATTTACACTTACTGTATCAAGATGCGCTCCAAAAAATAAAGGTGGTATTCTTTTTGCATCATTTTCATAATTTGATGGCAACACTACGATTATGTTCCCTGTATTGCTTCCTATTTTTTCTCCGGCGTTATCCGTTATTACTGTTAAACCAAGGTTCTGGAAAATACCCGAAATATAATCTGCTATTTGCTTTTCATCCCTGGAAGGACTTTTAATTTTGGCCAGTTCAAAAAACGTTTCTACCAGCCTCTTTTTATTAATCAGGTTTATGGATTTATTTGCACCGACTGTTCTTTGCATTTCTGTCATCCTATTATTTCTCCTTATGATTAAGCCGTTCTTATTTATCTGAATTATTTTAATTTATTATTTATCTTTTTTGTAACAATTACTCCCGTTATTCCACATGCAAACAATACCAAAGCTATAATAAGCGAAGTTGAAATCAGTTTAAAGAAAAAATCATAAAAAAATCCGAAAGGAAGCATAGTTATCATAAGTGATCCCTCCGGAAAAGCCCAATTTCCCTGCGGGAAGAAAATAAGATGAAAATTTTCAAAAAGTTCGGTGAAATTGCTCGCAAAAAAATATAATAACAAAATAAAAAATATAAAAACAGAAGATGATATTAAAAATATCAGACTGACAGGACGCAGAAATTTATAATTTTTTTTAGTTACCAGATAAAGGATTAAAATCAATATTAAAAATACCGCAAGACTGCAATAAAATAAAATTAATATATTATTTATAATAATTTTAACATCCAGAAGATGACTTTTCTCATCATCATTAAAATAATTATAATTTGTCTTTAATTTAAAGCTCTCAAATTCTTTCCCGGATTTAAAAAATTCAAAGACCTGCTGGGTCAGTTTTGCAACATCACTGCGGTCAAGTACATCGTATACACCATTCTTCTCATATAGTTTGTTATAAAAATTGAAATTATAAACTAAAAAAACAAAAGGAGAAAATAACATAATTATAATAAGTAATGCCGAATTTAATCCAATAATAATGTTCTTTATCTTAGTCTTCATCTTCTCCTTTTTAATTTTTAGAATTTATTATTTTTTAGAATTTTTTATTGAGGCGCTTACAAATTCCCGAAACAACGGATGAGGTCTGTCAGGCCTTGATCTAAATTCGGGATGAAACTGCACCCCTACAAACCAGGGGTGATTTTTTATTTCAATTATCTCCGCAAGATTCTTTTCAGGATAAATTCCAGTAACACTCATTCCTGCAGCTTCAAGAGCTTGCCTGAAATCATTATTAAGCTCATATCTATGTCTGTGCCTTTCGTTAATAAGCTCCTTCTGATATGCTCTGCCGGCATTTGAATTTTGATTTAGTTTGCAAGGATAGCTTCCAAGTCTCATTGTTCCACCAATATCATTTATATTTTTTTGCTCAAGCATCAGGTCTATGACCGGATTTTTTGTCTCTTTGTCAAATTCTGAACTGTTTGAATCTGTAAGACCAAGGACATTTCTCGAAAACTCGATAACCGCACATTGCATTCCAAGGCAAATTCCAAAATAAGGAATCCTGTTTTCCCTTGCATATCTTATAGCATTAATTTTTCCATTTATACCTCTTATTCCAAAGCCTCCGGGTACAAGCAGCCCGTCCACATTCTTTAAAATCTTTCCGCATTTTTCAAGATCATCGAGTTCTTCGGAACTTATCCATTTCAATTCTATGTTCCTCTTGCAGAAATACCCGCCATGGTTTAGTGCCTCTACTACGCTAAGATATGCATCTTTTAGGCCCGTATACTTGCCAACTATTCCGATCCTGACTTTCCCTTCCAGGTTGTTTATCACCTCGACCAGATTTTTCCATTCCTGTATGTCAGAAACCCTATACTTCAGATTTAACTTATACATCACAATCGAATCAAACCCTTCTTTCTGCAGGAGGA
>JAMCQQ010000373.1 GCA_023379515.1 Actinomycetota bacterium | reverse complement strand
GTAAGTTTTTGGATTCTATCTTTGAAGTCTTTCATTGCATAAAAAAAGAGCCCTTTTGGGCCTGTTAAATATTATTTTATTATTTTTTTTATACCTCTATCTTTATTATAGCATTTTCATTTAGCCGTTTTGCATTTTGTCAAGTACCTCGTCTATATATTCGATAATCCACTCCATTTTATTATCAACTTTTTCCTTTACTTCAAGGATACTTGTATTCGTGTTGTATCCCAATTCTTTAGTAAATTCTACCCAGCACTTATGTACACCTTTGGGATCATAAGCAGTTTCACATAAAGCTTCATAAGCATTAAGCAGTGCCTTTACTCTTTCAGTATTGACCTGTTTATAAAATTTATAGTTTTCTGCAAGTTGCCTCAATAACTCTCCTTTTCAAGTCCTCTATTAGATTCTGCAAGATCTTTATAAAACTTATTTTCAACGTTTTCCGGTAAGTTCACTTTTACCGGATGTGATTTCCTGTTATGGGTAGGCTCATCAATTGCTTTCAGGAGAAAATTTAATCTATCCAAGTTTTCTTTGGATATGAGATCTACAATATCGTATTCCTTTTTCACAAAGGTAAGAGATTTATATTTCACTTAAATATACTTCTCCGGATTGCCATTCTCATTTTTTCTTTTTCCTTGGCAGCTGCTATTTGCTTATTTTTTTCTTCCTGCTTTTTCTCTATCTGCTCTTTTAGTGGTGTATAAGTTCTTTTTGTCCTTCTTGCTTTTCTCTTTTCATTTCTTTTTTTTACTTGTAGCCAACTAAGCATTTACCCTCCTTTATAAATTTTTTAATTTTCTTTTCAGCTCGTGATATTCTTCAATAGTCTCCGCCATTATGCAGAAATCCTGTATTGTGATTGCAACCAAGATGTCGCTATAATCTTCCCTTAAGATCATCCCTGGAATCTGTGAACCAGGTATTATTCGCTTATGTTTCTCCCAGATCCGGAATATGGATATCCTTGCATGGTGCTTGCTCTCAAAATTGAATGTCCAGGGACCAAAGCCCAGTACCACATCACCCTTGAAAAATGGATCTGCCCCGGAACGAAACATCCGAAAAGATTTCAGGTTATGGCTCCTGAATTTATTCTTAGCTTTATTTTCAGCTGCGGTACCTTTATTTTTGCTATTTAGCAATTTTCCCTCCGTATAAAACAAAAGAGGCTATCCCCTAAGATTTCTCTTAAGAAATAGCCTCCGTTGTTCGGTCAGCTTAAATGTTTATTTTAAAAGTG
Organism: Actinomycetota bacterium; assembly: GCA_023379515.1. The sequence continues at coordinate 5,875 of JAMCQQ010000373.1, read as the reverse complement.
CCTTCTTCCAGTTGTTTCTTAATTTCTGTTATCCTGGATTTACTGGTAGTTTTCCCTATATGAAATTTTACTACATTTTCGTCTTGAAAAGAAATATCGAGACAACCATGTTTTAAATCATCAATTTCCTTTTTATGCTCCTCGATTAAGGCATGGAGGAGTAAGGAATTCTTTATTATTTGGCCACCGCCTTTACAGCGATTACTTGACAAAAACACTTAGGGCATTCGGGTTCCTCACCTTTTTTTATTTCACCCTTCCAGCCGCAAACTGGACATTTTACTTTAACCACTACTTCCATTTTTACCCTCCGTTAATTGAAATCTCGTATCCAGCATTTTTTGATAAAGTGTTTTCCCCTTATCCACAATAATATATGACAAAAATATTTCGTCGATTGTAACCATTTCTGTCTCAAGTATTGCCATCTGTGCCTTTACCCAATACAAAATAACTCTCCAGGCAACTCTGTAAGCCTGTTCTCGGGTAGCATACATTGCAGAGATTTTTTTATTTTTATATTGATCCTGCAAGGTTTTATATACAGCTTCATAATTGCATGGGAGTTCTATTGCTATACTAAGCCCATTTGCAGTAATTATTTTAAAAGATAAAGAACTTAATTTACCGTCTTCATAATCCATTAAAATTGAATTGGCGCCATGACTTAGCAGCTCATACTGTATTTCATTTACAGTTTTTAAAGGATCTATTTGAGTTGTGTAAGTAAATAAACCGCTTTTTTTAGATGTCATTTTCCACACTCCATAACAAAAACCTTATATTTGCCCTCTTTAAAAATAAATACATGTTTGCTTTTCCATTTGAATAATCCAATTTCTGTTTTTTCAAATTCCTTTACTAGCAAATGCCTTGCACAGTCGGAGGGTTCTACTGTTGTCACCAATTTATATTTATCTAATTCTTGCTGAAGTTCGCTAATTCTCTCATTAAGCTGTTCTATAAATTTTTCAGCATCTTCAGAAAGTTCAGGAAATTCTTCTCGCCAGTCACTATTTGGAAATCTATCTATCATTTTGTACCTCCTCTAATCGGTTCAGGTATTTGTATTGTAATTGGGATATCCCTAACAAATAAAGTATCTTGGTGCTCACTTCGTTTTTGTGGTTCAACTTCAGAGCCTTCGATTAAGTCTACTAAAGTTAATCTATATTCGGTCATCCCGATTATTTGTATTCTATTAACATATCTTGTAATAGTTATCATTCCTCCTCCTTCAATTTATTTAAAAATTCCACAATATCCAATAAACACCCAACATCCCAGACGGTTTCGGGATGGGGTTCAAAACAATATTTTCTCCAGTTTGAATACCAATAAATCATTCCGATACTGTTGCCTGATTTTTTATTGATAATATACCAATATTGGAGTTTCGAATCTTGGGGATAATTACTGGCTTTTTTAAATTCAATATATTTACTCATTTCTTCTCCAATATTTTTTTGCCAGCAGAATGTTTAACGTTATTAATAATTAATTTTTCAAATTTAGCTTTTTCTTCATATGCTCTTACGAGTTCCTCTCTAGCCCATTTTAATTTCGGCTCGTGAAAATCAATACTCCAATTAAGCTTTTTGATTTTTTCTTCAAGTTTGTCTATTTCATTTAATGCTTCTGTATTTGTCATTTTAATATCCTTTCGAGATTAGTTTTCTTTTTTATGTTTATTCCATTCTCTTTTAAAATATCTATAAACTTTAATATCTTTCCAGGAGTCGGTTCAGGCAATTTGCAACCCTTGCTGTCAGCTCCAATGTTTATAAACTCTGGCTTGATATCTATAATCCATTCTGATAAAACATCCACGTCAAAATCCACAATTGGTTCAATAGTTACGAAAACAGGGTAGCCTTCTTCTCTTAACTTTTTTATAGCTAAATATCTTACAAATGGATTTGGTGCTGCTGATATCCAATATTCATCAAAATTAGTTTCAATAGTTGTTCCTATCATACAATTATGCGGAAGTTGTTTGTAAAAGAGATGTACCCTACATGGATTTTTTGTTTGGAAAACATACTTATTACCCGGATATTTTCTGCAATGAGTAAGAATATCAATAATCCACTCCTGAGAAATATCTTTTATACCTTCATGATATGCAAACAAATCATTCATATGCTCTATAAAAATTACCTTGCCGCTTCCATAATTAACATCAAGTTCTGACTCTATCAGCCGTAGGTTACCTTTGTATTTTTCACCTGTTCTTCTGATTTTTTGAACATAGCAATAAGAACATTTATGCGGACACTCCCCGGCCAAATGGCTATGAACGTGAGTTACCCAGTCGTACATATTACCTTTTGATACTTTTAACCCCAATTTATTTTCCTTTCAAAATATTTTCTTTTTTGCAAACTTTGCAAATATCTAAATCTTTATCGCAACTACAGATAAACCTTTTTGATATAGCACATTGCAAGGCTTCACGATGCAGTGGATCTTCTACCTTTTTATATGCAGCACTTTCTTTCCTTTTAAATTCGTTCCACTCTTTTTCTTTTTGTACGCCGATTTGGTATTTCCGATCTGCTTCAATCTTTTCGGTTATGGCAATCAATTTGTCTTTATCGGCTTTCATTTTTAAAAGCAACTGATCATATTGCGCCCGGAGTTTTGCTGTTGATAAAATATTGTTTTGCCAGAATCTATCCTGCTGGCACCATATAATTAATTTTTCGATAATTTGCGGATCCCTTTTATCTATTCGCAGCATTAAATCAATATCGTATGCCCATTTCTGCAGATCCGGTTCTTTGTGTCCAGGATTTCTTTGTCTAATTAAAGTTATTAATAGTTTTGATAGTCGAAGCTCGTCAGAGTCTTCACTATATTTAGTTGTTTTTAATTGTATTGTATTGAATTGCTTTAAGGGGATTAGGTCGGATTTAGTCGGATTAATTCCAGAGTTGATAATATTTTCATTATTTGGAGCTGGTATTTTCGATGGCGCTTCCCTATCCAAGTGGGTTTGAAATTCCTTAAACTTTCTGAACTGCAGATATTTATCACCATTTATATTATATAAATCTATAAGTTCAAGAACTGCCATTTCATTTATACTTTTTTCTATTTTAACAACCGTCATGCTTCTAACTCTCGGAAATACATTGCCTTTGATTATTAAAGGATCAGCTGAAAATCTACCCTCTCGGTCAAGATGTACTAACAGCCATGTATAAACGAGCCTACCAGTATCACTTGATAATTCTGATAATCTCTTACTTTGTGATATTGCTTCTTTATCTAATATACGTCCTCTTGGCATTTACCTTATCACCTTTACTTCAAGATCCTTTTTTCCAAATTCAAATGCGTTGCTTAAATCATTTACAAAATACAGATCTATTTCTTTACCCTTTATGGCACCACCGGAGTCAACTGATAAAAAGTATTCTATCCCTGTATCAAATTTAACTAAAAGAATTGAACCATAAGGTATGATATTTGGATCCACTGCAGCAAAGTTAAAATACTTGGACCACTTTTCTATATTTATGCCGGTGGATGAAATTGAATTAACACCTTCATCGAGGCTTGTGTATGCCGATACCTGGAAAGTTTCCCAGTTATCATAAAAACCTTTATCAGCTGCAAGTTTATTGTATTTGCCAAAAAGTTCCTGGTAATCGCTGTAAAGCTCATTATAATTTTTGGTCCATTCATCAATATTTGCCAGGTATTTTGTCTGCTGCAGTTCTATTTGGTTCAAATATTGCCGCTGCTTTTCAAGGTTAATAGATTCCCGGATTCCAAAAGCAATTACAATTGATGCCATAATTGCCAGTAAAATTAAAATTATTATTGTTTTTTTCATTGTTCCTCCAGTTTTTTTGCACATTTATAAGAACATGTATAGGTTCCATTACCATGCCAGTAAGCTTCGTCGCCATCGTCAATCCATTCTCCACATACTTCGCAGCAAGTATCATCACTAGCAAATTTCCATTCTGGCGTTCTATAAATAATTTTTTTCATTTTTAAACTCCGGTCTTGACTCTTTTATATGGTCTTATCCTTGCAAGTCTGTGTTCTATGCTGTTGCAAGATCTGTCCATTATTTCAGCGATTTCCCTATAAGATTTTCCTTCACTGAAATAAAGCATTGAGAGTTTTGAGTCTTCTAGTCTGGTATATTTCTGTTTTTTCCTTTTAGGCTCATAGCTGTCCAGGATCCTTTTTTCTTTTAACCAGTCCGGCTCAAAACCTAACCCGAATTTTATAACTCTTCTACTATCCCATTTATCCGGATTCTTTCTCAGCCACTTAATTAAGTCGTCATATTCAATAAGAGTCATTTTTCTTTTAAATCTCATAACGGTTTTTCTGTACTTCAAACCACACTTAGCAGTCCAGTAATCTGTGACAGTATGGATATCAATTTTCAGCATGTCTGAAACCTTCCTGGCAGATAATGCCGTTCCGGAGCAGTATGCACCTTTTAAGCCTACTTTTTTAGCTTTAACGACTACGGCAATAGGAGTTCTTTTAACTGTTTTTGCAATGGACTTTACGGTTACATATCCCCAGTTGTCATATAAATATTCAAGTTCTTTTTTAGTCCAGTTTTTTGAGCCGAGTCTATTTCTTTTTACGATATAACCTATTTTCATGTACACCTCTTGCAAAAATATTCCCTGCAAAAACTAGGCCTGTCTTTATAGATTTTGCATATTGCCAGACCTAATTTAAAATCCAGCTGCGGACATTGCGTATTATTAATATCTTTATCCATCAGTTTATAAAGCATTTTAAATAAGACTTTCTCTTGCTCACTGCATTGTTTTAATAAAGTTCCGGATCCGCAGCAATCACCACAGCGCTGACATTTATTTTCCACTAAAATGGAACATCTTCGTCTTCAGGTTCTTCTTCATTCTCGGATTCCAAGGATTTCATGATTTTGTCTCCTTTTTTTCGTATATCATCCATTGATTCATCATCTTCATCGTCGTCATCATCATCTTTATTGGGATTTAATTTACACCAGCTGCAGCCAAAGTTTTGCTTACATTCTTTTAAGCCGCAGATCTCAAGTTTTTTAATATTTTCCAGATTTAATTCACACCTGTCACAGTCATTATTTGACCTGATACACTCAGTAGTTTTGCAGGGCAGCAATTCCCCAGCTAAATCAAACCTAAAATATTTAACTTTGGACATCGGTATAAAAAGCCCTTCTTCCTTTTCCTTGCCTTTTTCAAGGATATGGAAAAATTTATCCTCCAATTTGTATTTAACGTTATAATATTTCTCCGGACTGCCGTAACTATCGCCATGTTTGATACTGATAATTCCCCAGCCATCAGTACCAATAAACTGCAGCTGCTCTGTTGGAATTCCTTTATCTTCCTGTTTTTCTGCAGGTACCAGCAAACTTTCAGGTACTTTATCAGCCGGTAGAATCTCCCCGGTTATTTCCCCGGTCACGCTGCTGACTATTAACTCCTTTTCCTCTGTGAACTCTTTTTCTTTTGTTAATACTTTTGTTCTTGCCATGTCATTTTCCTTTCTTTTTTTATAAAATTCTGAAAATTATCTCCGGATAAATTCTCCGGAATAGTTTTTCCTTGATTTTAAAATCTTTTGTCTTAAAGCCTTTTGTGTCTTCAACAATTACATGCTCTTTTTCAATGTATTGAAAATCACCGTAGTAACTAATTGCACGGTGTAACTTTTTGGTATGACCATCCCGGAATGCTGGCCATAACAGAAAACTTGGATGCACTTTTAAGCCTGATATTTTTCCGGCCTTTTCTAAGAGTTTTAATTCCTGGTACCTGACAGATTCTTTTTTGCTGTCAAAGATATAACCGTCCATCTCTACTTTTTTCCTTTTAGGCTCATA